>CAMDEL010000025.1 GCA_945896765.1 Singulisphaera sp. GP187 | reverse complement strand
GGGCGCGCACCGGATGCGCCAGACATATTGGGCATTCCACCGCCTGCGGCCATCTCGCGCATCGCATTCATCTTGCCCATCATTCCGCCACCGCTCATTTGCTTCATCATCTTCTGCATCATCTCGAATTGCTTTGTCAGTCGACCAACTTCGACTGCATTGGTTCCGCTGCCAGCGGCAATGCGTTTGACGCGACTGCGATCAATGAGTGTTGGCGTGGCTCGCTCTTTCTTGGTCATCGAACGAATCATTCCTTCGATTCGATCAAATTGCTTTTCGTCGATGTCAACATCCTTCATCATGGAACCGACTCCAGGAAGAAGTCCAAGAATCTGTTTCAGCGGTCCCATGCGCCGAATTGATTTCAGTTGACTCAGGAAATCATCCATGTCCAACTGACCACGCGACATCTTTTCGGTAAGTTTCTCTGCTTCTTTTTCATCGACCTGTCCTTGAACCTTTTCAACGAGCGAAACAACATCGCCCATTCCCAAGATTCGGCCAGCCATTCTTTCGGGATCAAATTCATCGAGTCCGTCCCAGTGTTCGCTAACGCCAACAAATTTGATTGGAGCGCCTGTGACTTGCCGAACTGAAAGTGCTGCGCCGCCGCGCGTGTCAGAATCGAGTTTGGTCAGGATGACGCCATCAATATTCAAACGCTGATGAAAAGCCTTCGCACTGTTGACAGCATCTTGTCCAGTCATCGAATCAACGACCAAAAGAATCTCATGCGCTTCGATTGCACTATCAACAGATTCCAGTTCTCGCATTAATGCATCGTCGATATGCAGTCGACCTGCTGTATCAATGATCAACACATCGAAGCGCTCTGCACGGGCTTTCAGCAGCGCGCGCTTCGCTACACCAACCGCGCTGCCAGGCTTCGCACCGGGCTGATCTGCGCATTGATCTGGCTCGCCGTGGAATGCGATGCGACTGCCGCCTGCAGCACTTGCAGCACCTTCGACAACAATTCGCAGCTGATCCACTGCAGCGGGGCGCTGTAAATCGCACGCTGCGACAAGAACGCTTTTGCCGCGCCGACCAATCCAAGCAGCCAGTTTGCCGCAGGTGGTTGTTTTTCCTGCGCCTTGCAATCCGCAAAGCATCAGAACAGTTGGCCCAGGTTCGACAAATGAAAGTCGCGATGCACTTGTGCCCATCAATGCGACAAGGCGCTTATGAACGATGCCGATCATCTGTTCATCGGGTCGAAGACTTCGTAGCACTTCAGAACCAAGCGCATCCTGAAGAACATCGGCGCAGAAAGTTTTTACGATTTCACGATTGACATCTGCTTCGAGTAGCGCAGTTTCAATCGTGCCCATCGCCTCACGAACATTCGATTCGGAAATGCGACCTCGTCCGGTCAGGTTTCGAAGTGCGCCCGAGAGATTCTCTGTGAGTGATTCAAACATCGAAGTCTGATCCTAGCGTAGGAACTTATGGTCGAAGTGACGATCGCTTGCTGAACAGCCATTCGTGCAGATTTGCTGCGGACAATGTGTTGACGCATCCGGTAGCAGTGAGCCCACCACGACGAGCGGTTGCGATGCCATAACGAAGATTGTCGGCATCGCCGGGAGAGTGAATATCACAGTCGATGGCAATCATGCAACCAGATGCAACGGCGATGCGGACATGCTGATCGCGCAAGTCAAGCCGCGACCAGTGGCAGTTGATCTCCATCGCAGTGCCGCATTCCTTTGCTGTTCGACAAAGCAATTCCATATCTGGAGCGAGACCCTCGCGACCTTGAATGATTCGGCCCGTTGGATGCCCGAGAATATGAACAAGTGGATGGCGAATTGCGCGGAGGAGTCGATCGGTTGCAGCTTGAGGTGCTTGCTTGAGAGCGGTATGTGGACTGGCCACAACGACATCCAATTTCGCAAGAATGTCATCCTCATAATCCAATCGACCATCGGCCATGATGTCGACTTCACTTCCAGCGAGAATTCGTATGCCTCCAAGTTTTGCTTCTGCTTCACGAATCGCGTCAATGTGCTTCAGCAATCGCTCGACCGAGAGTCCATTCGCTTGCGCGCTCGCTCGACTGTGATCGGTCACGGCGATGGTGTGAAAACCTCGAGCCTTCGCAAGTGATGCGAGTTCAATGATGCTCATATCGCCATCACTTGCTGTGGTATGTGAATGGAGTTCTGCTTTGATGTCAGCAAGTTCGATCAATATCGGTGACGGTTTCGTCAAATCCGAACCGTGCATCTCGCGCAATTCTGGTGGGCAGTAGGGAAGTTCCAGTGCGCGATAGATCGACTCTTCGGTTTCAGCTGCGACAAGGGGAAGATCCGCGCCTTCTGAGTTTCCTTTCGGCACGCGAAAAAGACCATATTCATTCAGCCGCATTCCGCGTGCAATCGCGCGTTCCCGCAGAAGAACATTGTGGTCAACACTTCCGGTGAAATACATCAGCGCTGCGCCAAATGCGTTGTCTTTCACGATGCGAAGGTCGACTTGTATTCCAGTTGCCAATTGTACGGAGCATTTTGTATCGCCTTGCGCAAGAACTTTTCCAATTCCTGCGCAATTCAAGAACGCGGCCTTCGCTGCAGCGGGATCTTCGCTTGAAACGAGAAGGTCGAGATCGCCAACGGTCTCTCGTCCGCGTCGAGCGCTCCCTGCAAAGGCCACGCGCACAGTGCCATGGGCAGCGCGCAAGATTTTCAGCATCGATTCAGCGACAGGTATGGCTTCGCCCAATCGATAACGAACAGGACCCGCGCCAGCTGCATCATGCGCAGCGACGGCATCGCGAAGATTTGCAATTGTTTTCTCGCCCATACGCTCGACGGTGAGCAGGGCGCCACTTGCAATCGCAGCGCGCAATTCATCGATATTGGTGACTTTGGCTGAATCCCAGAGAAGTTTTACAGACTTTGGACCGACGCCCTGCAAGGTGAGAAGCGCAGGCAATCCTGGGGGAACTTTTGATTGGAGCGCTTCAAGTTCAGCAACTTTTCCAACAGTTTCCAGTTCCACAATTTTCGCGGCGGTGCTCTCGCCGATTCCTTCGACGGTGCGAAGTTCAGTAGGGTTTTCACGTGCGAGCCGACCAAGTTCTCGTGATTCATTCTCGCAAGACCGAGCAGCCTTGCGGTATGCATTCACCTTGAAGCCATTTGCTCCAGTGATCTCGAGCAGATCTGCGATCTTCGTAAAGACATTCGCACATTCTTGATTGGTCGCCACGGTGACTCCTGTGGATTCGAGAGAAAAAAGTAGCGCGACCAGCAGGACTTGAACCTGCAACCCCGAGCTTCGTAGGCTCGTGCTCTATCCAATTGAGCTATGGTCGCTTGAAATCGAATGATATCAATGCGTCGAGGCTGTGGGCAACGCTGCCTGCGATGCAGTCAGAACAATCGGCGAAGCTTGCGCAGAACTTTTTGCCGCCCCAACCAATGTTCCAGCAATTGCCGACAAGAAGATTGTTCCGACTCCGCAAACGACTGCAGCGATAAAAGGCCAGCGACTTGGAACCGATGTCACTTCTTCGGATCGCGCCGATGGTGGAGCAACCAAAGGAACGATTGCCAACTTCAAGTAGTACAAACCGCTGATTGCACTGTTGAGAACCGCAGCAAGAACCAATCCAAATTGATCCGCTTCGAATGCGGCGATAAAGAGATATATCTTGCCGAAAAATCCGATGAACGGCGGCATTCCAACCAGCGATGCTGCAGAGATCGCAAGCATCCATGCCATGACTGGATGTCGCAAACGCAGCCCAGCAAGATCGGAGAACGAATTGATTTCCTCACCGCGGCGTTCAATTGATGCCAGCACAGCGAACGATGCAGTGGTCATCACGCCATATGCAAGGAGATAGAAAAAGAGCGCTTCGATACCAGCCGTTGCACCTGCGATCAATCCGAGGATCAAGTACCCAGAGTGTGCAACGGAGCTATACGCCAACATTCGCTTCACAGATGACTGCAAGAGCGCTCCGATGTTTCCAAGAGTCATCGTGAGTATTGCGATCATCCATAAAATCGCTGCGATTGGTGTCGGCAATCCGTTGTATGGAATACGAATTCCATCAGTATCAATCAGCGTGTGACCGCTCCATCCAACACATGTCAAGATGAGCACCATTGCTGTGAATCCCGCAGTCTTTGGAACGAATGCCAAGAATGCAGTGACGTGCGTTGGCGCGCCTTCATAGACGTCTGGAGCATAAAACTGCATCGGAACTGCGGTGATCTTGAAGCAAAGTCCCAAGAGAATCAAAACAATTCCAATGGTTGCCAGCGTGTCAATCCCGCTGCCGGCAGATTGAGTTGCCAATGCACTTCGAATTTCCAAGAACTGCAGCGAACCCGTCGAACCATACAAGAGCGCGAAGCCGTACAAGAAGACTGCGGTGCTCATTGCTCCGAGAAAGAAATATTTGACGGCAGCTTCTTGATTTCGATTTCCTGAACCGCCGATGGCAACCATGATGTATGTGGGGAGAGAGACCAATTCAATGGCGAGGAAAAGCCAAATCAAGTCTTGCGCATTGCACAAAAGCATCGCGCCCATAATGCTGAGAAGAAAGAATGCATAGAACTCGCCACGCACGACGCGCTGCGGATCGAACGCCATTCGACCTCGTGCGACAGATTCTTCCATTTTCCGATCGACAGAACCGACCGAAAGCAGAACGAGCAATACGCCGACTCCAGCCAAGAGTGGCTTGACGAATCGTCCAAGCGTCGGCAACAGCAGATTGGCTGCTTGAGCATTCTCATTGGTCCAAGTCAACGGCACGGCGGCGATCGAAGCGATCAATGCAGCGCAAGTGATAAATGGCAGAGATGCACGAATTCCGTGATTCTTCGAAAGACCCAAGATCGCGACGGTCACCGCAGCGACAAAGAGAATCATCTCTGGAGCAAGAAGAATCAAGCGTGGTGACATAGCTTCGATCATTCGCCTCTCGATTCGTTGGTCTTTCCATTGATGGATGCCAGCGGAGTGCCAGCAGACTGTGACATATATCTCTCGACTTCCTTTGGATAATTGGCCAGCATTCTTTCCGCACACGGAGCGATTGCATCAAGCATCGGCTTTGGTTGGAATCCAAGCCAAATGCAAGCGACAGCAAGTGGTGTCAAGATTGCGATCTCTCGGAAGCAGAGGTCTTGTGGAAGACGAATAGCCGAAGTTGCATGAGCAGCATCATCGTGCGGTTCGCGCAATGGACCCCAAACAAGTTTTCCAAGAAGGATCAGCAAATACATCGCGGCGAAGATCAAGCCAAGTCCTGCGACGACTGCATACCAGGGTCCAAGTACTCCTGGATAACCAGTTTGTCCGTCGTGTTCGGAAATGAACGTTCCACCCAAGCAGAGGAATTCTCCGACGAATCCGTTCAATCCTGGCAGGCCAATACTGGCCAGAGTGAACAAGACCATGAACGAAGCCCAGACTGGCATTCGCTTTGCAAGACCGCCAACAACATCCGTGTCCTTCGTGTGGTAACGCTCATAGAACATTCCGATGCACAAGAAGAGCGCACCAGTCGAAAGTCCGTGGTTGACCATATAGAAGACTGCACCTTCTGCGCCAACTGGATTGAGTGCAAAAAGTCCGAGCATGCAAAGTCCAAGATGGGCAACAGATGAATAGGCGATCAACTTTTTTGCGTCTGTCTGGACCCAGCAAATCAGCGATGCATAAATGATTGCGATGATCGCAAGCACGGCAACGAAACTCATCAAGTCCGCGCCACCCGCAGGAGCCATCGGCAGAGCGAAGCGATAATTTCCATACGTTCCAAGTTTCAACATCGCCGATGCGAGGATGACCGAGCCCGCAGTAGGGGCTTGATCATGAGCGAGTGGAAGCCATGTGTGCAGCGGGAAAAGCGGAACTTTCACTGCGAATCCAACCATAAACGCCGCGAAAACCCAATACTGCGTGGAACTTGGCAGACGCGTTGCGGTCTTGGTGAGCGTGTCAATATCGAAGTCCCAGGCACCAACTGCCAGACGATGCTCCCAACCTATGTAAAGCAGCGTTGCAAGCATGAACATCGAACCCAAGAATGTGTACAGAAACATTTTGATTGCAGCGACGCGTCGCTCGGTTCCGCCATAAATCGCAATGATTAAAGTCATCGGCACAAGTGTGAACTCATAACCGATATAAAACAGTATTGCATCACGAGCGGCGAATGCGAGGATGATCGACGATCCAAGCACGAGGAACCAACCGTAATACTCCTTGGTTCGTTCAGTGATTGCACTGAATGATCCAACAATGCACAGCGGCATCAGGAATGCGCTGAGCAGAGCAAGCAACAACGAGACCGTATCGAATCCAACCGAGAATGTGATGCCAGCATGTGGAATCCAACTTGGTCCAGTTGTGTTTGGAAAATGTTCTGCATTATGCCACGCTGGAAAATTCCACGCGAAGAGTGTGAGCGCTCCAAGCGAAACCAACGTGCCTGCGAATGCAGTCCACTTTGCGAACTTGGTGGGCCCGATTGCAACAGCAAATGCCGCGACAATTGGAAAGAGAATGCTGGTCCAAATCAAGAGCATGTCAGTTGAACCCCCTCAACCAAACCCAACTTAACCACGCGACAACCAACGCAATTCCACCAGCCATTGTTGCTGCATAACCCTGAAGTGCTCCACCATAGAGAGGCTTGAAAACTTTTCCGACTGCGACGGGAAGCTTTGCCAATCCGTCGACCATCACACCATCAAGGAAATGTCGATCTCCGAAAGAAAGAATCTGTGCGCCAAGCCACATTGGCAAGCGGAAGCATGCGTGATAGATCTCGTCCACATACCACTTGTTTTCCATGCAAATTGGAACCCAACGAATCCACCATCGTCGCAAGAGTGCAGCGCGCAATTGATCGGCCGACTTTCGGGAACGCAAATGGAGATACCACGCGACCAGGATGCCACCAATCGACGCGGTGCAACCGACGACAGTCAATCCCGTGTGCGCATCCATTCCAAGCACTGTGGGATGCTGTTCGGATGCTTCGGCACCGTGATCCTCGGCAAGACCAGCGCCTTCCATCGCGCTTGATCCTGCAATCATTTGCTGAGCCCAATTATCTTTGTGAGCGAAAGTTTCGTTGTATCCAGGAATTCCAACAACCAAAGCTCCAAGAGCAAGAATCAAAAGAACGCCATTGATTGCCCAGCGGGGCGCATGAGGATGGAATGCATGAGTTGACTTCGCTGCGGAAGCGGGAGCAGGAGCAGGTTTTCCATGCGTGTCATGTTTGTCATGTGTGTCATGTGTGTCATGCGGTTCATGATGACCTTCAGCACCAGGTTCGAAATGAAGTGGTCCTGCGCAGACTCGAAACCAAACGCGGAATGTGTAATACGCAGTGAGCGCTGCCGTGAAAAGACCAAGCCAGCCAAGGAATCGGAAATCTGCGCGAACACTTGTCAGTGCTTTCAACAGAATTGCATCCTTGGAAAAGAATGCTGCGGTGTATGGAAATGCTGAGAGCCATAAACATCCAACCAACATCGTCCACGAAACGATTCGCCAACCGGGGAGGTGGCGAAGTCCGCTCAATTTTCGAAGGTCAAGTTGCCCTGCAAATCCATGCATGATTGCGCCAGCGGTGAGGAACAAAAGAGCCTTAAAGAAGGCGTGAGTCAGGGTGTGATAGCACGCGCCAAATGTTGTTCCGACTCCAAGTCCAAGGAACATATAACCCAGTTGTGAAATTGTGGAATATGCGAAGACTCGTTTGATGTCGTACTGCGCCATGCCGATTGTGGCAGCAAGCAGCGCGGTCAATCCACCAACCCACGCAACAGTGGCGAGTGCTTCTGGATGAAGTTCGAAGAAGGGATACATGCGCGCAATCAGATAGACACCTGCTGTGACCATCGTCGCTGCATGAATGAGCGCAGAAACTGGAGTTGGACCTTCCATCGCATCTGGCAGCCAAGTGAAGAGTGGAATCTGCGCACTTTTTCCGAAGGCACCAAGCATCAGCAGGAATGGAATCACGGAAAGTTCCCAGTCCACAGATGTTTGTCCGCCCTTGTTCATTGCTGCGAACAATTCGGAATATTGCACCGTGCCATAATTTGCCCACAACATGAAAATTCCAAGGGCGAGTCCAAGATCGCCAATGCGGTTCATGATGAACGCCTTCTTGCCCGCGGCAACCGCAGCGGGGCGCGCGTAGTCATAACCAATCAACAAATAACTCGCCAGACCAACGCCTTCCCATCCTAAATAGAGCATGATGAGGTTGTCGCCCAAGACAAGCGCGCTCATAGAGAAAAGGAAAATGCAGATGCCGAAAAAGAAACGCGAATATCCGGCGCCGCAATCGCCTTCCATATATTCACTGGCATAGATGGAGATGAGGGTTCCAAGTCCTGTGACAAAGAGCATCCAGTAGAGCGTCAACGTATCGATGTACATCCCGCAATTTGCGGTGAACGATTGGAATTGACCCGTTCCCCATTGGAAAGAGAGCCACTGAAAAATCGGAACTTGCACTGGCCCCGTATATGCAAAATATGCCTTGACAATGATGCCGAATGATGCGGCGAGTGCAAGAATCGTGATGATTGCAGCAGCCTTGCCTTTGACACGCAGAGCGCAGCAGAGAGCGCATGCAACCGCGGCAAGCAAAGGAAGAAGCAGCGCAAGTCCGACCCAAGAAAGTTCGGGGGCAATGATTGCTTGTGGGATGGAAGTGAGTTGTGTCATGATTCGCCAAGGTCCGACCACGCGTCCGCACTCAATGTTTCACGCTTTCGATAGAGGAGAACGACGAGTGCGAGCGCAAGCGCAGCTTCCGCGGCGGCAACGGTGAGAATGAAAATAACGAAGACTTGTCCAGAAACATCCATTCGCAATCGAGCGAACGCAATCATGGCGAGTGCAGCACCTTGGAACATCAGTTCGGTGCAGAGAAACATAATGATCATGTTTCGTCGGCAGAGGAACCCAACAAGTCCAATGACGAAAAGCAATGCGCTGATTGCAAGTGCGACGGCAATAGGAGCATTCGCGGCGATGGTGAATCCGCTGGAAAGTTCTTGATTCATCGGTTCGCCTTTCCTTGGCTGCTCTGGCTTCCATCCATAACTTTTCCCAAACCGGCGAGCGCGCGACGATCATCGTCAGCAATATCTGTCTGCTTGCGCGCAAGCACAACCGCACCAAACATTGCCATCAACAGGATGATTCCTGCAAGTTCCAAACTCACTGGAAATCTCGTCACGAGGGCCATCCCGACGCGTGAAGTGTTGTCAGGGAGAAGTGATGGAGCAAGGGTCAGATCGCTGGGAGTCATTTGCCCTGCACGCTGGACAGAAATGATTGCAGAGTGATCAGTTTGAACAGCGATCATTTGTCCGTCTGTTCGAGCAACGACGGCGGTCACGGTTGAATCTGTTCTGCGCGCTTGTTCAAGTAACAGCTTTGGCATCATGGAAAGATCGCCCCATCCTCGGCGGATTGCACGATTCTGATCCAGAATCGATTCTGCTTTTTGTTCACTCACCGAGAAAACGCTTCCGCCCAGAACTGCAATCAACACGAAACCTGCGATCACTGCGCCTGCGGGTTCTCGTGCAATTCGGTCGTAATCCACGGCATCGGCTGAACCAATATCAGCAGGGGATTGCTGTGCAAGCATCAGCACAAACAAATAGGTGATCAGAATTGCGCCGGCATAAACGATGACCAGCGAAAACGCCACAAATTCAGCGGAAAGAAGCACATAAATCGCTGCACCACTGACAACTACTAATACAAAGTAAAGCGCGCAGAAGACGGGACGGTGATGCGTGATGACTCGAACCGCAGAAGCGACTGAAACAAATGCGCAGAGAATCATCAACCCAAGAGGACCCAATTCACTTGCGGGCGTCGGGATCGTTTGGACAACAATGACGAGAATCCAAGCGATTCCCGCAAGTCCGAGAATCGTCGCGCCCATGCGAAATTTGCTCCCACTCTGCATGAGCAGCAGTGCGAGTCCTGCGGCGGCAATCGCACACGCGGCATAAAAAATTGTCGGCACCATTGCGCGTCAGTTCTCCAATCTCAAACGAAACCAGTCACTTCCGTGTGACGGGGGGAGTGGGGAAGATAATGGCGAATGCGAATGCCTGCAACGACCTTCTTTCAAGGGGTACTATCGACACCTGATGAATGCCCTTCAAAGGACCCTTCCAAACACAATTACCGTTGGACGGCTTGTGCTTTCCGTGGTCTTTTTTGCTGTGATTTCTGGTGTTGCTTGCACTGCTGGCGAAGATCCTTCGCGAGCTTGGTGGGCCGTTTGGATTTTTATTGTCGCCGCTGTGACTGATGTGCTTGATGGCTATCTCGCCCGCAAATGGAAAGTTGTCTCTCCATTTGGTCGGATTCTCGATCCCGTGGTCGACAAAATCTTGGTCATTGGAGGACTCGTTTTTCTTGTATCGCCACCATTTGTTGGAGGAAGTGGAGTTCTTCCCTGGATGGTTGTCGTCGTCATCGGCCGCGAACTGCTTGTCACGAGCGTGCGCGCGGTGATCGAAGCGGATGGGACTCCTTTCGGCGCTGATTGGGGAGGCAAGATCAAGATGCTCGTGCAGTGCGTTGCAGTGCCCGTGTGTTTTGGAAATGCGGCGATCGAATCGCGACGAACATCATCTGCTTTCAATCTCTTCGCAGAAATTATGTTGTGGGGAATGATCGTTGTGACCGTTGCAAGCGCTCTTCCTGCGATGATGCGTGCCGTTCAATTTTTCAAGGGAAAATCAAAGGAATTCGCACGATGACCAGTGGACAACGCTTGCCAAAGGGATTGTCTCCATTGGCTCTGTTCTCCGTCACAATGGGTGGATTGGGGCTTCTTCGTCCAGCATCTGGATCGTGGGGATCACTGCCTCCAGTCGCTCTTGCTTTATTGATCGTGTGGAGCGGCGCTCCCTGGTGGGTTCTGGATGTCTCGCTGGCATTGACAGTCGTGTTCGGAACGATTGCATGCGTCAAGTTTGGAAAGCTTGCTGAAGAAGCGTTCGGCGCGAAAGACCCATCATCAGTTGTGGCAGATGAAACAGCGGGATGCGCAGTGACATTGCTCGCAGTTCCATGGTGGATGATCGCGACAGGAGATTCAAATGCATTGATCCGTACGGCGATTGTGTGCGCGACAGGATTCTTTTTCTTTCGACTCTTTGATGTTTGGAAGCCAGGCTATGTCGGAGATTTGCAGTCGCAACCGCATGGATGGGGAATCGTCTTGGACGATCTTGCCGCAGGCGCTTGGGCGTGGCCGCCAACCATTCTTTCCGCTGTCATTGCGCTGCATTACTGGGCGTAATGATCACAGCGGACGAACCGTGCGCATATCTACGCGCGCTTCGAAGACCGTCCGCAAATTGCATAAATACCAGCGCCAACTCTCAGCATCTTCAGCCATTGCCATGAGTGCTTCAGGTCCAGTTCCAATTGGTCCCATGCGTAAAACAACTTCGCTTCCGTTCTCGACCGATGGATGAACCGACCATTCGATGCGTACGAATTTGTCATCGACTCGAGAAGGCCAATGCCAAGTGATTCGTCCGCCTGCATCAAATTCTTCAATGCCAATCGTCAGTGTTCGTTTGAATTTACGATCCCATCCAAGCACGATGGATCCACCAGCACGAAGATCAACTTGTGCAGCGACTGGAAACCAACGGATCAATCCCGCCTCCGTGGTCAACGCAGCGAAGACTTCTTCTGGATGCGCTGCGATCGTCTCTCGCAAGACGGTCCAAACTCCTTTTTCATCTTGAACAACCATTGGTCAGAATGCTAGGGCTTATGCGCTCTCGTGGTGTATGAGATCGTCGTATGTCTCACGCTCGCGAATCACGCGGAATTGATCACCTTCCACGAAGACTTCAACGGGAAGCGGGTGACTGTTGTATCTGCTTGCCATCGTCATGCCGTATGCACCCGCGGTATAGACAGCCAACAAATCTCCGCGGTGAAGAGGTGGAAGCATGCGATCTTCTGCAAGAAAATCGCCGGTTTCGCACAGCGGACCGACGACTTCTGTTCTTTCGAGACCTGGCAATACAAGTTCGCGGGCTCGACGAGGAGGCACAAGCGCGGCAGGCACATCTGTTGGCCATACAAAGTGAAATGCTCCGTAGTGACTGGGACGCAAGAGCGTGTGCATACCTGCATCACAAATTGCAAAGTTTCGATCACCAGATTTTTTTACATATTCGACCTTGGTCAAGAGCACGCCTGCATTCGCGGCGATTGTTCGGCCTGGTTCCAAAATGATGCGCAATCCTTTGGTGACACGATCGCGAAGCAA
>CAMDEL010000024.1 GCA_945896765.1 Singulisphaera sp. GP187 | reverse complement strand
CCGATCACTTTTATTGCAGGTGTGTATGGAATGAATTTTGATTTTATGCCTGAACTGCATTGGAAGTATGGATATGCGTTGGCGTTGGGGCTGATGGGATTGACCACGACGGGATTCATGGTGATGTTTTGGAGGCGTGGATGGTTTCGATCGTCGATCATGATTGAACACACTGCGCGGAAATAAAGTCACGGATACACAGGGAATCGAGTCACGGAAATGCATCAGTGGGCAGCCGTGAAAAGTCCTCTCGGGGCTCAGACAGTCCTCGGCGACCAACACGATCTGATTTGCGAACTTTAATCGCAAGTGCCGTCGGCCGCCTGCGGAACTCGCCCGAGAGAACTTTCCAACGGCTGGGCACGCAAGCCGATGCGCGACGGATCTGAACAACGTTCGAGCGATAATTTGATTCGCCAACGTTGGCAGCGGAATGATTTGAACCCCGGCGAGTTTGCAAGCCGAGCAAGTCTGCGTAGTTGTCTTGGCGCGCGCCGAAGGGCGCGCTAGATTTCAGCGCGCAGCATTTTTGAGCCCGATGGCGAAGCAGTTCGCTGCCAAATCTGCACGAACCATATTTGAGCCCAGGCATGTTTGCCTTATAAAGATTGCAGTATTTACCCCCTTGCGCATGCAGGAAGAATCTTGGATGATGATCTCTATGCAGCTCGCGGAGCAGCACTTTGACCTTCACGGATGAGAAAGATCGAATGCCCAAACCATTCACAATGCCCATGGACACGCAGAAAACAAATCGCGCTTCTGATTATTTCGGTTCCCTCACATTCAGCGGTGATGTCATGCTGAAGAGATTGCCGCCGGAAGTTTTCATGAACCTCCAACGCACCATGCAACGCAACCTCTCACTCGATCGATCGATCGCGAACACGGTTGCATCTGCGATCAAGGAGTGGGCGCTCGAACATGGTGCCACTCATTACTGTCATTGGTTTCAACCGCTCACTGGATTAACTGCCGAGAAGCACGACGCGTTCCTTTCGCCGACCGGTGATGGCGGCGCTATCGAAAAATTCTCTGGTGATGCTCTCATTCAAGGCGAGCCAGACGCTTCCAGTTTCCCATCTGGAGGAATTCGCGATACATACGAAGCGCGCGGATATACGGCATGGGATGCAACCAGTCCTGTCTTCTTGTTGCGCGGCAGCGATGGGAATATGACCCTCTGCATTCCAACTGCTTTCGTTTCGTGGACTGGTGAAGCGCTCGATCAGAAGACGCCACTTCTTCGTTCAATCGATGCAGTTTCGAAACATGCACTGCGCATCGTGCGATTGTTTGGCGATACAAAAACGACGAATACAATCGCGACACTTGGTTGCGAACAGGAATATTTCCTGATTGACCGTGAGCTCTTTCTTCAGCGGCTCGATCTCGTTGTCTGCGGGCGAACTCTCATCGGCGCTCAGCCTCCCAAGGGTCAGCAGTTGGAAGATCACTACTTTGGAGCAATTCCTGAAGCGGTTTTGGCATATATGACCGAATGTGAAGAGCGTTTATTTGAACTTGGAATCCCAGTCAAAACGCGGCACAATGAAGTTGCGCCTGGCCAATACGAGCTTGCCCCGACCTTCGAAAATTCCAATGTCGCTGTTGATCACCAGATGACAACGATGCATGTCTTGAGGTCCGTTGCCCGGAAGCACGGATTTGAGTGTCTGCTGCATGAAAAACCATTTGCTGGCATCAACGGTTCTGGCAAGCACAATAATTGGTCGATGTCCACCGACACTGGGGTCAATCTTCTTGATCCACGCGACGACACACATCCCAATATGCAGTTCATGGTTTGTCTGGCCGCAATCATTCGCGCCGTGGATTTGCATGCAGATTTGCTGCGGGTTTCCATCGCAACGGCTCACAACGATCATCGGCTTGGTGCCAATGAAGCGCCTCCTGCAATCATGTCCATTTATCTTGGCGAGATGCTCACAAGCATTCTGGATCAACTCGTTGCAGGCGAAACAAAGAAGTCTGCAAAGACTGCGGATCTTGAATTAGGTTCGCGAACTCTCCCCCAGATTCCTCGACATTCCAGTGATCGCAATCGAACAAGTCCTTTCGCATTCACTGGAAATAAGTTCGAGTTTCGTGCGGTCGGTTCTTCGCAGTCCGTCGCATGGCCAAATACCGTGCTCAACACCATCATTGCAGAGAGCATGGATTTCATCGCAACTTCACTGGAAACAAAACTTGGAAAGAATCCATCTCCTGCGAAAATGGAAAGTGTGGTCAGGGGCTTGCTCAAAGACATCGTGAAGACGCATAAACGTGTTTGCTTCGATGGTAATGGTTACAGCGCAGAATGGCATGCGGAAGCGGCAAAGCGTGGGCTGCCGAATTTCCCATCGACTGCGGATGCACTTCCAGCACTTGCGACGAAAAAAGCAGAAAAATTGTTTGCTGCATACGGCGTTCTTTCTCAACGCGAACTGCACGCGCGTTATGAAATTCAGATGGAGCAGTATTGCAAGATCGTTCAGATCGAAGGACGAACTCTTTCCCAAATGGCAATCACTCAAATATTGCCAGCTGGTCTACGGGCGCAAGGAGAATTGGCAGATGTCGTTGCAGCAACTCAACACGCGGGCGTCCCCTGCCCCGAAAGCGAAGCGGCGCTTCGAGATCTTGCAGGACAAGTCGCGGCCTTGCGTACTGCTGCTGCTGTCTTGGATTCTGCGACATCCAAAGATGTGCCGAATATCGAAAAGCGTGTTCGCCATTTCCGAGATGTCGTGGTTCCTGCGCTTGGGAAAGTTCGCGACATAAGCGATGCTTTAGAGCGAATCGTGCCGGCAGACATCTGGCCAATACCCGATTATGCCTCGATGTTGCTGATTCGCTGAACTGAGAAGTCTTTGTAAAGTTTTCAAGACCCTGATGCAAAGTCGGGGTCTTTTCTTATACTCTTGAACTCTTCACAATTGAGTCACTACTGATATAAGGACCACCATGAGCACCGCAACGACCATAGAAAACACTGTTCGCATCACCGACACTGGCCCCGCACTGAAGCGGATCGATATCACCATCCCAACTGCGAAGGTGAACGAGCAAATCGAAAGTGCATTCAGCGGACTCGCCTCGCAAGCGGTTGTTCCAGGATTTCGAAAAGGACATGTTCCCCGCGGACTTCTGGAAAAACGATTCGGCGAAGCGGTCCTGCAGGAAGCTCGTCAACAACTTGTTTCGCAGGCCTATCAGCAAGCATTGGAAGCGAATAAAATTCGGCCGATTGGTCAACCGGAACTCGCTCCTGGCGCCGTTGATGCTGAACTCGTGCGGGGAAAAGATTTTCTTCTATCGCTTGAAGTCGAAGTGATGCCAGAGTTCGAACTTCCAGCATGGGAAGGTCTCGCGCTGCGCCGACCAATTCTCGACATCGAGCCGAAGCATGTTGAAGAGGAAATTGAACGGCTGTCATATCGCCTTGGAAATCCAGCCCAAATCGAAGGTCCATTTCAACCACTCGACCGCATGGTTGGAAAAGCTGTTGTCCGTCTCAAGGGAGATGACAAAGTGTTTTTCGAAACTGACAACGCACTTTCCGTTGTTCCTGCAGAAGATGATGCAGGAAAAGGTCCATTTCTTGGATTGCTTGTGGATGGTCTTGATGCAATTCTCGGTGGAAAGAAAGTTGGCGATGTAGTCACGATTCAAATGGATGGTCCAGAAAGTCACGAGATCATCGAGATTCGTGGCAAACCGCTCTCGGTTGAATACACGATCACTGCTGCAGAACGAATCGCCCCTGCAACTCGTGAAGAGATCGCATCGAAGATCGGCGTTGAGACTGTGGATCTGATGCGCGAGAATCTCAAGGGTGTTCTCGAACGACGGCGCGACGACGAACAACGCAGTGCGCTGCGCGATCAAGTCTTCGAACAGCTCGCAAGTCAGGTCGATTTCGAACTTCCTGCTCGTCTTTCTGAAGCGCAAGTTGGTCGCGATCTCGAACGCCAACGATTGGAAATGCTCTATCGCGGTACAGATCCAGAAGTGGTCGAAAGTCGCCTTGCAGAGATTCGCAGTGCGACTGCAGATGAGACGCGTCGACGTCTCAAGTTGTTTTTCCTCTTGGGAAAGCTTGCTGAAACTCTTGGAGTTGAAGCAACGGAAGGCGAAGTCAATGGACGAATCGCAGCAATCGCTCGATCACGCGGAATGCGACCAGACGCAATGCGAGCGGAACTCGATAAATCAAATCGCGTTGGTGAAATTGCATTGCAGATCCGTGAACACAAGTCTGCAGACCGTGTAATTTCAAAGGCTGTGATTTCCGACATTCCTGCTGAGAAGTGGAATGAAGAAGCGCAAGCGAAGACGAAAGGAATGTCCGGAACGCCGTCGACCGTTTCAACTCCCAAGAAAGCAAGTGCCAGCAAAGCGCCTGCAAAGGAATCGAAAGGTAAGTCCAAGGACTAAGAATCTTTTAGTGGTATGCGAGCAATGATCACATCATTGGTGCCAAATCATCTGACTTTTGCTGTTCAGTCAGCGGCAAGTACAGGTGAGATCGGAGCATCAATCTTGCCAATCTTGGGTTGGCTTCTTGTCATCGTCTTCGCAGGAGGATTGTGCATCTACTTCATTGGACGTTGGATGC
This sequence comes from Singulisphaera sp. GP187, assembly GCA_945896765.1. GTDB lineage: Bacteria > Planctomycetota > Phycisphaerae > Phycisphaerales > SM1A02 > F1-60-MAGs104. Next base: position 7,799 of record CAMDEL010000024.1, on the reverse strand, counting down.
GCCGAGAGACCCACGATCCAATTGGATTTACTCTGGGGGATCTTCGAGAGATGCTCGCGTCTGGCGATATCACACCAGTCGAGTTTCAATCTGCACGCGATGCGATGATTGCTCAAGTCAAGAAGCAGGCTGCAACAACAAAGACGAAGGATGCGAAGTACACTCCCAACAAGCGCAAATAAAATGAAGAAGAACCCTCATTCACATCCTCTCACGACAGCCGCGGGCCCAGGAAATGGTGGTCGCAAAGGCGGACCGCGTGAAAGTGGGCTTGGTCCCAATGGACCATCCACCAACGGTGGCGGCGGCTCTGCTTCCGGCACAGGTGGCGACGGAGGATTTCGCGGTAAGAAAGTCACGACCTGCAGTTTCTGTGGCAAGACAAGCCGAGAAGTTGGTCCGATGGTCGAAGGTCCCAACGATGTCTACATCTGTGCCAATTGCACTGATCTCTGTCAGAATATTTTCAAGCAGGAAAAGCGGCGCGTTACAGGTGCGGCTCCAGCATTAACGCAGATTCCTTCTCCGCGGCAGATGAAGGAATATTTGGATCAATATGTGATTGACCAAGACCGCGCAAAGATTTCATTATCCGTTGCAGTGCACAATCACTACAAGCGATTGACGCAGATTGATAATGCCGAAGCACCTGTCGAACTGGACAAGAGCAACGTTCTTCTCGTTGGTCCAACAGGAACTGGAAAAACACTTCTCGCAAGGACACTTGCTCGCATTCTCAATGTGCCATTCGCAATTGGCGATGCAACCACGCTGACCGAGGCTGGCTATGTCGGAGAAGATGTTGAGAATCTTCTGCTGAAACTCTTGCAAGCAGCCGACTTTGATGTTGAAGCTGCACAGCGCGGCATCATTTATATCGATGAAATTGACAAGATTGGCAAGACAAGCGGAAATGTTTCCATCACGCGCGATGTTTCAGGTGAAGGTGTTCAACAGTCTCTTTTAAAGATGCTTGAAGGAACGGTTGCAAATGTTCCGCCACAAGGTGGTCGAAAGCATCCCGAACAACAGTACATCCAACTCGATACCACGCACATTCTTTTCATCTGCGGCGGATCATTTGTCGGCATTGATGACATCGTTCGTCGGCGTATTGGCAAACGCAGAATCGGATTTTCAACAGATGGCGTTCATACGATTTCCAAAGCCGATGATGATTGCGCAATGTTGAGCCAAATTCAACCCGACGATTTATTGGAATTCGGTTTGATTCCAGAATTGATCGGCCGTCTGCCAGTCGCATGTGCATTGATGCCGCTGAATCGCGCCGCGATGATTCAAATCCTGACCGAGCCAAAGAACGCACTTGTCAAGCAATATCAACATCTCTTCCGGCTTGAAAACACATCCCTCGAATTCACAACTGGAGCTCTTGAAGCAATCGCAGATCGTGCGATGGAGCGCCAGACTGGAGCGCGTGGATTGCGTGCTGTCGTCGATGATTTGATGACGGATTTGATGTACCAACTTCCGGACCTCGATAACTCGAACACGATTTATCGAATCGATGAAGATTCCATTCGCCAAGGGAAAATTGTTCTGGAAACAGTTCGGCAGCGTGCGCGTGAGAGTGCGTGACCGCGAGAGAAGTGTCAATGAACCAGTGGCGGCAGATTCTTAATCACGCTGGAAGTATCGGCAGAAATTTTCCTGATCGAACCGCACGAATGACAGCGCTGGTCGATCTATTGTGGGAGGAACTTTCTCCAAATGGCTTGTCTTGGATTGGCTTCTATCTTGACCAACCAGATCAGGTCGAAGAAACAAGATTAATTTTGGGCCCCCGCCGTGACAAGCCCGCATGCAGTCCAATTGGATTGCATGGTGCCTGCGGGAAAGCGCTCTTGACTCGCACGCCTCTCATTGTTGGAGATGTTCGAGAACTGGGCGCGGGATATATCGCTTGCGACCCACTCGATCAGAGCGAACTCGTGCTTCCCTGCACCGATTCGGATGGTTCAGTCTGGGGGGTCTTGGATGCGGACAGTTACCAAATTGGTCATTTTGATCTTGATTACCAGCGCAATTTGGCCAATGCGCTTCAAGTTTCTGGCCTTTCTTGTATGTGATCAGAAAGATTTGCATTCATCGCTTGCATTTCTTGCTTGGTTTGAGTAGTCTTCTCGACCCCTCGGAGAGAACCTATATGCCACGCGTTTGCTTTTTTACTGGAGCTCGAACTACTACTGGAAACCGAATTACCCGTCGCGGTAAGGCGAAGTATCTCGGTGGAGTCGGCATCAAGACGACCAGCGTTACTAAGCGTAAATTCAAGCCGAATTTGCAGCGCGTGAAGGCGTTGGTCGATGGAAAGCCAGTTCGCATTTTGGCGAGCACGCGCGCAATTCGAACTGGATTGGTCGTGAAGCCAATCCGCCGAAAATTTGCTTACACCAGAAAACTCGCTGTTCAAGCCTGATTTTACGGTATCGCTCATTTCTTTTTTCTGTCAATTGAACATTTATCAGTAAGTAGTTATTGGTTTGTTGTGGTTGATTTTGCCATATACAAGCGAGTTTCACGCACTGACCTGAATAAATTTGTGCAAATTCCAATAATTTTTCTTGACGAATGCGTTTTTGGATATAGAATCACATTGTACGCAGTGGACTTCGTGCCCTGAAAGTCAAGCAGAATCGCCATAGTCGGCACTTCATGGCTTTCAATAATTGGGGCTACAACTCCCTGCAAGGCCGGATTCCCGGTGACATTGGTTTGGATGGTCCGTCGCTTCGGTGACGCCTCAGTCCTAAACCGCCGTTTGCTTGAGATTGGATCCAGCGGTTTGGTTTTTGGATCAGAAGTCTTTGCTCTGGAATTTTATTCTAGGATTTTATCCTTGGAATTTTATTCCAATCGGGGTTCCAACCATCTTCTTTCAGATGGCTGGTTGCTTTGTTTGAGCTGAAGGTTTCTGGTCACAAACTTCCAGTGGAAAAATCTCAAGAAAATCAGTCAGGTTTTCGAACGAATTGTGTTTTCGATCTGTATCAGTGCGTCCTTCATGTCCCTATCTCCATTGCCTGCATAGGCTTAGAAACAGTTTGGCTTCAAAATTATGATCCCCTCCCGCTCCGATTCATCCGATCGAGACCGTGTTCTCGAATTGACTGACCTTGTTTCCCTTGTGGGCGAGTCAGTTGTTCTTCGCCCAAAGGGGCGCGAGCACATGGGGCTTTGTCCTTTCCACGAAGATCGCCGGCCATCATTTTCTGTGGTCACGCATAAGGGAAATGCGTTTTACAACTGCTTCGCGTGCGGCGCGAGCGGAAATGCGATCGACTTCATGGTGAACTATCACCGGATGGATTTTCTCGAAGCGCTGCGATTTCTCGCACAGCGTGCTGGGATTGAATTGCAGGCGCGCGGATCGAGTGGTCCTAGATCCTCCGATCCTGATAGCCCCGCTTCACTTCGGCGCGCCAACGATGCTGCGCTTCGATTTTTCAGTCGAACATTAATTGATCCTGTCATTGGAAGCGCCGCAAAAAAAGCGCTTGATGATCGAGGTATTGATGCCAAGATGATTGAGCGATTTGCTCTTGGTGCTGCTCCAGCCTCTGGTGATGGATTGGCCAACTATGTTGAAAAACTTGTTGCACATCAAAGCCAAAGCGGCGAAGAAGCGCTCGAACCAGCGATGATTCGTGCTTCATTCGACGCTGCTGGACTTGTGCGTAGTCGCGGATCACTTGCCGATACTTTTCGAAATCGCGTGATGTTTCCTATTGCGGATGAACTTGGAAGATGTATCGCCTTCGGTGCGCGTGCGATCGATCCAGAGGATCAGCCCAAATATCTCAACAGTCCGGAAAGCCCGCTCTTTCATAAATCAAAGTCGCTGTATGGCATTCACCTTGCAAAGCGTGCGATCATTCAATCGCGCACTGCGATTATCACTGAGGGTTACACCGATGTGATCGCGTGCCATCGCGCAGGAATCGAAAACGCGGTCGCAACTTTGGGCACCGCATTGACACGCGATCATGCCCGAATCCTGCAGCGTCTGTGCGACACAATTGTGCTTCTCTTTGACGGTGATATTGCTGGTCAGCGTGCTGCGGATCGCGCACTTGAAATCTTCTTTGCGGCGCCAGTCGATCTGAAAATTTGCACGCTGCCTGATCAACTTGATCCCGATGAATTACTTCGCCAACCCGATGGACGCGAGCGTTTCGACGCTGCCATTGCTCAAGCTGAAGATGCACTCACGCATCTTGTTGGCAATTTCCGTCGCGAGTTGGATGCGCATCCTGGGCTTTCCGCTCGTCAACGAACGATTGAGGGCATGTTGACGAAACTGGTCTCGCTTGGCTTGGGCTCGCTCGACGGCATTCGTCGTCGACTCGTCATTGATTCGATCGCGGCGACGAGTGGAGTGACTGTCGTGGAAATCGAACGCTTCTTGAATGCAAGCAAGCGTGCAACTGCGCCAGCACGCGATGCAACAACGCTTGTCGAGCCAATTGAAATTCCAACTGCAAATGCACGCGGAAGTGCTGAGCGCGATTTCGTTTCAATCTTGATTGCATGGCCATCAACTGGCGATATTCGTATTTCGCACGAAGAAGGTGATGCAGCTCCTCTGAGCGAGTTCATCACGCCATCGTCGCTCGAAGATTCTGCGGCACGAGCCCTCTATACCCCGATTTTTCATTGGCTCGAGGATGCAAAGCCGTTTGCGGTGCAAGATCTGCTTGCAGAACTTGCCGATCCTGCGATGAAAACTCTTGCAACCGATTTATACACGCTTGGTTCGAAGCGATTCGAACGAGACGCGGATGCGCGTCAAGGGCTGATCACAGCAGCACGCGCGCTTGATAGTTTGAATCGTCGCCTTCAATTGGCGATCGCCCCAACTGCAACGACACCCGAGGAATTGGCTCAGCGGCTGAATCAAATTCGCGCTGCTGGTCCAAGACCTTCTGCCATCGCCAGGACGGCGAGGAGTGCATCATGACGATGCGAGTGATTTCATCTTTTCCTTTCACCACGACCAGTCGGGAATTACCGACTCGGTACAAATCAAGGAGTATTTCATTATGAGTCTTGTTCTTCAAGAATTGCACCCTGTTCTTCGTTCGCTCATTCACGCTGGTCGCAAGCGTGGTTGGATCAGTTATGAGGAATTAAATACATGTCTGCCTGATGACTTCGTCGATCCATATCCCTTGGATGAGTTGCTTGTCCTGCTGACCCAAAACAACATCGCTCTCATCGACGAAATCGAGATGAAGCGCGCAGGTCATCGTGCATTCCCTGCTCAATTGCAGACCGATCTGCGCTTCCTGCGCGATACGGATAAGAAAGTTCGGCGTGCGCACGCAACCGATCAATCGGTTGCGACTGCGACCCCCGTTACCCCATCAGCGCCACGTCCACTCGTTGGTGCAGCAGCTGCAGCAGTTGCTGCCGCTCGACTGAAAGTGCGTCAACAAGATGGTGCAGGAGCGACAAGCGCCGACGCATTCGCAATGGAGGACGATGGCCTCGATGAAGATTTGCAAGGAACACTTGATTTGGCAATCGCCGAACCAAATCCCGTTCGGATCGACGATCCAATTCGTATGTACCTGACGCAAATGGGATCAATCCCATTGCTGACGCGCGAAGAAGAAATTCGTCTTGCGAAGAAAATCGAGATGAGTCGATACATCTTTCGCCGCATGGTCTTGGAAAGCGAATATTGCGCTCGGCAGGCCGTCGAGATTCTGCAGCAAGTTCATGAAGGCACGTTGCCATTCGATCGCACAATGCGCATTTCTACTGCGGAATCAAATGCGAAGGATCGCATTGCTTCCAGAATTCCGTACAACTTGTCGACGGTTCGAATCAAGTTGGATCAGAACAACGACTTGTGGGGTCAACTTGAAGCTGGAATTGAATCCGGAAATCAAACGGAAGAACGACTCGAATCCATTCGGCAAAAAATGTGGGCGAATCGACGTCGAATTTCCACGCTGATCGAGGAATGTTGCCTTCGAACTGGTCGAATTCAACCGCTCATGCGCAAACTGAATTCAGTCAATCGCAAGTGCATTGAATTGGCGACTCTTCTCGAGCGAGCGGAGAAGAATCCAGAGCGTTATGACATCGAAGATGCGCAAGTGCAACGTGAAGAACTTGCAGGACTTCAGAATCTCGTGCTCGAATCTCCCAGCGATCTTGCCAAGCGCATTCGTGCAATTGGGCAGATTTTTGTCGAGCATGAATTGGCGAAGCGTGCGCTTTCTGGCGGAAATTTGCGACTGGTTGTTTCGATCGCAAAGAAGTACCGCAATCGTGGTTTGCCATTCTTGGATATTATTCAAGAAGGCAATACAGGGCTCATGCGCGCTGTGGATAAGTATGAATACAAGCGCGGTTATAAGTTCTCGACATATGCAACATGGTGGATTCGTCAGGCGATCACCCGCGCGATTGCGGATCATGCTCGAACGATTCGCGTTCCAGTGCACATGATCGAAACGATGTCGAAGCTTCGCAACATTCAGAAGCATCTTCTTCAAGAACTCGGACATGAGCCGAATCATGATGAAATCGCAGCGAAAGCGAAAATGCCCGTTGATGAAGTGAAGCGCGTATTGAAGATTTCACGCCATCCGATTTCACTTGATCGTCCAGTTGGCGAAAGCGAAGATTCGCATTTCGGTGATTTCATCGAAGACGAGCGGCAAGAAGCACCGAGTATTTCGGCCGCTAGTGAAATGTTGCGCACGCGCATCAACGACGTGCTGAAGACATTGACATATCGCGAGCGCGAAATCTTGAAGCTTCGGTACGGAATCGGCGACGGATATACGTACACACTAGAAGAAGTTGGACGTATTTTCAAAGTCACTCGCGAGCGAGTTCGTCAAGTTGAAAGCAAAGCGCTTCGTAAACTTCAGCACCCAGTGCGCCGACAACGGCTCACAAGTTTCATGCAGGGTGATGGTCAAGACGGAGACGTTGAGATTCCAACAACGGCTGAGTGATTCCTAGCCATTCACTGCTGCGCAGACATACTTCCACGAGATGTATTCTTCGATCCCCCATCGACCGCCTTCGCGGCCGAAGCCGGACCAACCGCGGCCGCCGAATGGCGCATAGGCATCGCTGATCACACCGGTGTTTACACCGATGATGCCGCAGTTGAGTTGTCGACTGACGCGTTCAAGAAGGTTCGGATCGCGTGCGAATATGTATCCCGCCAAACCGTACGGTGTGGCGTTGGCCATTTCAATCGCTTGCGATTCGGTTTGGAAACGCGCGATCGGAGCAAGAGGTCCGAAGGTTTCCTCGCGAAAGCAAAGCATCTCTGCAGTTGCATTTGCGAGAACCGTTGGCGCGAAGAATCGATCCAAGCATCCTTCGACTGGGATAGTCGTACCACCTGTAACGATCTTCGCACCCTTCGCGACCGCATCTTTGACTTGATTTCGAATGCGCACGATGGCTCGGTCATCGATGAGTGGTCCGATGCGAACTCCAGCCTCTCGACCACGTCCAACACGCAATCCGCTTGCTAGCGCTGCGAATTGATCAACGAATTCTGAATAGACATCATCAGCAACGATAAATCTGTTCGGGCAAACGCATGTTTGTCCTGCGACGCGAAACTTTCCACTCACCGCTGCTGCAACTGCTGCAGGAATATCAGCATCGCTGAAAACAATGAATGGTGCATGGCCTCCAAGTTCCAATGAGAGCCGCACAACTTGATCCGCGGATGATTTCATTAAGAGTCGACCCACAGCAGTCGAACCAGTGAAAGACAATTTCCGAACACGGCCATC
>CAMDEL010000023.1 GCA_945896765.1 Singulisphaera sp. GP187 | reverse complement strand
TGCCGCAGTTAAAGTCGAAGCTCGCAGTTTCCTGATTGGGAAAAAGTTCTAATTCGAATGTGTGCAGGATCCCATTGTTTACACAAGTGTTTGCGTAATTCATGCCAACTCCATTGGGCGTAACTGCGTCGGTATTGTGCGAGCGTTTTTATCCAAGACGCCCGAGGATTCAACGGTTGTTGCACAGTAAGGGGAGTGAATTGTTCTTCAGTTGCCCGCGCCTTTTATAGGCAGTGCATTGACTCGCGCCTGCAACATTTCAATCTTTGTATAAAAAGCATTCGACGAGTCAATGTCTAAATCCTTTTTGATGAGTTGAAAAAACTGAAAAATCTTTTCGGTTTTCTCTTTGAGGATCTTGTCGCTTTCAAGTTGCTCGAAGAACGATTTGTCCTCAGTCATGATGCGCCCATAGATCGAAGCTCGATCTTCGGTGGCCACATTCATTCCATAGCGTTCCGCAAAGCCCGTCCGTTTTATGTTCTCTTTATAAAAAGCAGGTTGATCAAGTTCTTTCGGCTGTCCAAGTCTGTACGCAAATGATTCTTCATTCGAGCTATTCCAATTCGAACCAAAAATAGGACCTCCTTCCACGGAGAATTGTTTGTCTATCAAATGGAAGAGTTCATGGTGAATCGTTCTGAGGAAAAATTCTTTCGAACTTGGCGTCTTTGGATCGAAGCTACTCAGCCCATAGCCGAATGAAATGCGTGGGAGCCAACTGAACGCTTGCCCGGCAATCTTCGCGCCGCGAAAAGTAAATGTGTCGAGGACGTAGATATTTTCTACGCCCATTTTGGTGGCGATCTGCTCCGGGTATGAGCACAATTCCTCGCGGACGAGATGGATGAATTGTTTGAATTCGGACAGTTTCTTGTCTGTCATGTACGAGTATTCCAGTCGCACCTTGACAGGCATGGGCGGTGCGGCGGAACCTGGTTCCCAAATCACTTTCAGGCCCCATTTCTTTTCAATGAACCGAATGTCGTCTTGAATTTCAGCATCGCCTTTGATTTGGTCGGCACTATGCAGGTCGGCAAGATCGTTGAGGCAAATGGTGCGTTGTGATTCTGGAATTGTTGCGAGTGTTTGCCAAAATGCGTCGTCGAATTGCGGATCGAGCGAATGCAAAAATGATTGGACAACTTCGATTCGTTGCTTCAGCAGGGGATCACTCTTTGCCCGAGCATTGATCTGCGCAAAATCAAAGGGCTCCCAAAATATTTTGAAGAGGCCGTCTCGTTGATTGCTCTGTTTGAAAACCCAATTGGAGGGTTCTTTTTCAGCAGCAGCTTCGTCAAATTGGATGGTTTTCCAATGTTCAAGTCCAATCAGCGAGTCTTTGGCAGGCAGGTCAGAAAGCAGATATGTAAAGAGTGTCTGGTGGAGAGCATTCCTTGCGAGAAATTCAGTTGATGGAGTGATCGTGCTGGGCACGGTGACAAGAATCGAGTCGCTGCTTTTTTCGCAAATAAAAGCTGGGGAGTAAGGCTTTTCTGCTGCTTTCGATGACTTGTAGATGTACTCGTTTGCCAAGACAAGCTTCTTCGGTCCATACTTCTGTATGAATCCTGCGGGGTATCTCTTGAACTCAGCCTCGATCCAGCCGACAACTCGAATTGCATTTTCGATTTGTTCCGCCTCAAGCGGTTTCACGTCATAGTTTGCGGCGAGTTTGTCGTCGCCACTCTTCCACAATTGAATGGATCCCCCAAAGTCAGCATGAAACTTCTGATCAAGTGCGATGAACCTTTGATCTTCTTGAACGCTCTCTCCGGCAAATGCATGTTGCGCTAATGTGGCAGCGCAAACCAAAGCCATAAGCCAACACATAAGCAAACTCATTACCGATGCTTGTGTGGTTTTTCTTTTCATGAGGTGGATTTTCACATTCGCTTCAGCAGCTCTGCAACAACACTACTCCGCTGAGATGGAGAATCATTTACGGAGCTTCCAACTGGCACCACGACACGTGAAGGTGGGTTGCCGCTAATAATGCGCGATCCCTTGCTGAAGGTGAGGTATGAAATTGCCCACGACATAAAAACAAGAATGCGGTTGTTGAAGCCCACGAGTAAAATTAAATGCACAAACAGCCATGCCAACCACGCGATTAGACCGGCAAATTTCAAGCCTGCCACTTCCGCCACGGCCTGAGCGCGGCCGATGGTTGCCATCGAACCCTTATCAAAATATTGAAACGCTCCGCGCACTGTCATTTTTGTTCCAGTCTTAACTTCGCGGGCAATAATTTTTGCCACAAATTGCCCCATTTGCGTGGCTGCCGGTGCAACTCCAGGAACCATGCGCCCAGTTTTGGCGCACTGTATGGACGCCATATCGCCAATCACAAATACATTTGATGCGCCCTTGATGGAGCAATCTGGTTCCACCAACACGCGGCCATTGCGATCAAGTTTTGCCCCAAGCGATGCGCCAAGCGGATTTGCCTTCACTCCTGCCGACCACACAACAGTATTCGCGTGAATGGTCTCGCCATTTACCACCACACCCGATTCATCGATATGTGTGACAGATTGATTCAAGCGAATTTCCACGCCTATTTTGCTCAGCGCCAAGAACGCGGCGTGTGACGAACGTTCGCTCATGCTTGGCAGAAGTCGATTGCCAGCCTCGATTAAAATGACGCGCGCACTTTTAGAATTGAAGCGGCGATAGTCCTTTGAAAGAGAATCAACGCCGAGTTCTTTTATGGCGCCAGCAAGCTCGACACCTGTCGGCCCGCCGCCTACCACAATAAAAGTTAAATGTTCGCGCAATGCCACCTCGTCGGTCTCGGCCTCTGCGTCTTCAAATGCGCGCAGAATTTTGTTGCGAATAGTCAAAGCATCGTCAAGCGTCTTCATGCCAGGCGCAAATCGCTCCCAGTGATCGTTCCCAAAATAACTCGAGCGAGCACCAGCAGCCATTATGAGATAGTCGAAGTGCGCGTTTCGATTGTTTGCAAATGTCAGCAGATGCGCCGCGCAATCAATGGACACAACTTCTTCATTGAACACATATGCGTTTTCTTGCTCGCGAAAAATTCGGCGAATGGGAAACGCAATATTGGAAGTGGGAAGAACTGAAGTTGCCACCTGATAAAGCAGTGGTTGAAAAAGATGATGATTTGCTTTGTCTATTAAAACGACATTCACAGGCGCCTTGGCCAGTGCCTGCACTGCGGCAATGCCACCAAATCCGCCGCCAATGACAACAACAATCGGCGAATTTATATTTGGTTTCATAATCAGTAATACTTTGAAAGTGTGGGTTTTATCGATGAAAAGTCTTGGATACTAGGCAGGATTGGTGGACGTGAATGAAAATCGCGCTCAGAAAGCACCATCTCCCGCATCAATCTAGTCTATTGCAATGAGCAATTCATCCCGCATACTTGCTCAAAATTCGAAGTCAAGTGGGGAATCATCTCCGACTTGGAAAATCCTTCTCTTCGCAGTGGTGCTCGTCGCGGTCAGTGGTCCTTGGTCACGAGCAGATGTGGCGTTGCTTGCTGGAATTGCACTTGCACTTTGCGGACTTTCTTCATTTGCAAAACAGAGCAAGACCGCGTCGAAATGGCTCATTCAAGCATGCGTGGTCGAGCTTGGTCTTCGACTTGATCTTTCAGTGGTTATGCATTCTGCAATTGAAGGATTGGCTCTCGCCGCGGGAACGATCATCGGCGCAGTCGTCATCGGATTGTTCTTAGGAAAAATCCTGAAGTGCGGACGCGAAGTTTCAACACTCGTGACTTCGGGCACGGCGATCTGCGGTGGATCTGCGATCGTTGCAGTCGGTGCCGCGATCAACGCATCAACATCGGCAATGGCTGTCGCAACTGGCGCAATTTTCATCTTAAATGCAGTCGGCCTGTGGACGCTTCCGATGATCGGCCACTCATTGGGATTGACCGAGGTTCAGTTCGGTCAATGGGCGGGTGTTGCACTGCACGACATCGCGTCGGTCGGTGGAGCATCAAGCAGCTATGGCGCAGTCGCATTCGATACAGCGACCATCGTCAAACTCACACGAGTCATCTGGATTTTTCCAATCGCTCTCTTTGCAGGTCAGTGGATGCGCCACGGCGATGCATCGGCCGCAAAGCCAGCCTTTCCATGGTTCATCGTCGCCTTTCTGGTTGCCAGCGGAGTGCGAACTGTATTCCCACAACTCAAGTCGATCGAAGCGAATGTGATCTTCACCTCGGGTCTTGGCTTTCAACTCGCGCTGTTCTTGATCGGTTCTGGTCTCTCGCGCGAAGCAATCAAGAAAGTTGGGTGGCGAGCATTTGTCCAAGCGACGGTGCTTTGGATCATCGTCGCAGCCGCATCTCTAGGTGTTATTTATTGGGGAGTGGTCTAGTATCAATGCTCAGTGATTGAGCCTGATATCACCAAACAGCGGCCAGTTCTCACGCCAGCATTGCGTTGGCTTGTGCGATGTTTGATGGTCGCCTTTGCACTTCTTGTTGTCAATTCGGTCTATTTGCTTTCTGTCTCGACGGCGGGATCGATCACCGGCTCGGATCATCAAACTGTCTTTTCAGTTTGGATGTTTCTCATTCATATCGTTGTGGGATTGACCGTCTCGTTGCCATTTCTTTGGTTCGGTATCGCGCACTTTTCAATCGCAGCAACTCGGCCCAATCGTGCTGCGGTGCGCATGGGAATTGTCTCATTTATTGCGGGAGTCCTGACCATCATCTCTGGCGTGTTGCTGATGCGAGTCGAATTTGGTTCGATCGCGTTGTCTGTGCGAGGACTTGCGACGAGAGAAACTCTTTGGTGGTTTCACTTGGGAGCCCCAGCACTTTTTGTTTGGATGTTTCTTCTGCACAGACTTGCAGGTCCACGCATTCGATGGAGGATGGGCGGACTGCTTGCTGCGGTTGCGATCGGCACTGGTGGACTTGGATTTGTGCTGCATGACACGCTCACGGGAAAGTCCAAAGAAGCGAAGCCGACAGCAGGGGATTCCTATTTTCAACCGTCGATGGCACGGACCGATACAGGATCATTCATCCCTGCATCGAGCCTGATGCAAAACGATGAGTGCTTGACTTGTCACGAAGATATTTATCACTCATGGTCGCACTCGGTTCACGCGGCAAGTTCGTTCAATAATCCCATGTATGCATTCAGCGTTCGTGAAACTCGCCAGCGGGCATTCGCTCGCGAAGGCAGTGTGCAAGACGCACGGTTCTGTGCCGGTTGCCACGATCCTGTTCCGTTTTTTTCTGGGGCATTTGAAGAATCACGCTGGGATGATCCAAATTATGACGCGGCGCACGATCCTGTTGGCGCGGCAAGTATCACCTGTAATGCGTGTCACGCAATCTGTGAAGTCGGCGCGCCAAATGGTTCGACCAGCGGCAACGCCGATTATGTCATCGCTCAACCTGCGGAATATCCCTTTGCACAAGCGGATAATTCGTTCTTGCGCTGGATCAATCATCAACTCATTCGCGCTCGCCCAGAATTGCACAAGCGAACTTTTCTCAAGCCCGAAGTTCATCGCAGCACGGAGTTCTGTGGGACGTGCCATAAAGTTTTTCTTCCAGAAGATGTCAACGATTATCGCTGGCTTCGAGGTCAGAATCATTACGACTCATTTCGGTTGAGTGGTGTTTCTGGTTTCGGTGCGCAGAGTTGGTATTACCCACCGAAGGCTGAGACGAATTGCAACAGTTGCCACATGCATGCTGTGCCCAGTGATGATCCCGCAGCGAAGCCGAGAGGTCCGCTTGGACAACTGGCAGTTCTCGATCACGGATTTGTCAGTTCAAATACGGCAACTCCGATGTTGTCAGGTTTGCCTGATGCGTCGAAAGTTATGGCTGAGTGCGAAGCTTTCAACGAGAAGGTGATGCGCGTTGATCTGATGGGAATTCGAGAGGGTGGAGAAATTGACGGCGCGCTTACTGCGCCAATTGGTCCATCGATTCCAACTCTCGTTCGCGGGCAGAGATATTTATTCGAGACTGTCGTTCGTGCAGTCAAGATGGGGCACGAATTCACGCAAGGAACTGCCGATAGTAATGAAGTGTGGCTCGATGTTGATGTGCAGACAGCTGGGCGTTCGGTTGGTCGATCCGGCGGTCTCAACGCGGCGCGAGGTGTCGATCCGTGGAGCAAATTTATCAACGCGTATGTCATCGACCGCGAAGGAAATCGAATTGAGCGTCGCAATCCGCAAGATATTTTTGTCACGCTCTATAACAATCAAGTTCCTCCTGGCTCGGCAGATTTGTCTCACTTCGCATTCACAGTTCCGTTGGATGCTGGCGATGAACTCAAAGTGAAAGTCTCGCTGCGATATCGAAAATTTGACTTGACGTATTGGCGCGCAGTGATGGGGCCAGAAGCAATCAACGAACTTCCTGTGATGACGCTCGCTGAAGATGAAGTTGTCTTTCCAGTCGCCGCCGCGCGTGGCGAAGGGAAGACAATTGCGCAAGGCGAGAATGAACCAGAGGCGTGGATGCGTTGGTATGACTATGGCATCGGACTCTTTCGCCAAGGTGAGCGAGGTGGTGGCAAAGGAGATTTGCGACAATCTGATCTCGCCTTCACGCAGGTCGAGCGACTTGGACGAGCGGAGGGTTCAGTTGGTCGCGCGCGCACGGCGTTGAAGGAAGGTCGTCTTGATGATGCATCGCAATACCTTCGCACTGCCGCTGCAAGCACGCCACCTGCATATCCGTGGAGTATTCGTTGGTTTAGTGCGCTTGTGAATCGGCAAAATGGCGCGCTCGAAGACGCGGCTGCCGATCTCGAAGCGTTGATTGCGTCAGAATTTCCAGAAGCGGTCAAGCGTGGATTTGATTTTTCCAAAGATGACCGCGTCCTTGTGGAACTCGGCAATGTGTTGCTCGAAATGGCGCGTGCTGCTGATAAAAATCCGGATCAAGCAAGTGCATTCAATGGCGATCTCAATTCTTCGTCAATGCGCAATCGCGCGAAAGATCTTGCAACGCGCGCGCTTGATATGGATCCAGAGAGTGTCGCCGCGTGGTACCTGCTTGCACAGTCGCAGTCGGAACTTGGTGACGAACCCGCAGCGGCGGTCGCACTTGCGCAGCACGCAAAATTCAAGCCTGATGAAAATGCACGCGACCGCGCAGTCAATCTTGCTCGCATTCGTGATGCCGCGGCCAATCATGCCAGTGAAGCGATCGTGATCTATGACCTCGATCGCCCAGAGCGATTTGAAGGGACAGTCAAGCAAGTTCTATCAAGTCCCACGGCAAGCATCACGAAATGATTCGTTCGATATGAAAAGCTCAGGTGAACAAATAATCAATCGAGCGTTTCGGATGTCAAGTTCAGTGATCGTATTGATGGTGGTCATTGGCGCAGGCGCATACTTCATCAGTCGCATTCCAAAGACACGTAAGGTCGATCTCACTCCAGCCCCCGGCGCCGCGGACATGAAAGATGCGCGCGTCAGCAAAGCTGCTCAGCAACCGCCTGTTCCATTTGTCGATGTCGCCACAGCAAGCGGGCTTGTCTTTACCCATAAAAACGGCGCAAATGGCGGCAAATTGTTGCCAGAAACAATGGTGGGCGGTGTCGCTGTTTTTGATGCTGATGGCGATGGTCGTCAAGACATTGCCTTTGCATGCGCAACTCCGTGGACTGGAGAGCCCTTCGCATCTCCACCAGTCGCAGGCACATCGAGCGTTACACTTTTTCTCAATACCACTCCGAAAGTTTCTGGAGCCGCAATTTCGTTTACGCAAGTGCTGGACTGCGGATTGACGAGCACTCTCTTTGCGATGGGAATTGCAGCGGGCGATTATGACGGCGATGGTCGCGTTGATCTCTATGTCACTGGTGTTGGTGCGAACCAACTTTTCAGAAACGAGAGTTCTGTCAATGCGCCAAAGTTTGTCGATGTCACACAAGCAGCGGGGGCTGATCCAAAGTGGGATCATGCACGCTGGGGAACATCGACTGGTTTTTTCGATGCCGACGCTGACGGCGATCTCGATCTGATTGCTGTCAACTATGTTCAGTGGTCTCCAGAGATCGATAAGCGTGTGGATTTTCGATTGGCAGGATTGGGTCGCGCATACGGTCCGCCAACGGGATTTGAGGGCGACGACCTTCTCTATCTTCGCAATCTCGGCGACGGAACATTCGAAGACGCAACACAATCTGCGGGATTTGCAGTTCGGAATTCATTGGGCTATCCCATTGGAAAGGCTCTCGGCGTGATCTTCGTCGATCCCGATCAAGATGGGGACCTTGATGTGGTGGTTGCAAACGACACCGTTGCAAATGGATTTTTTGTCAACGATGGGAAAGGTCATTTCACAGAACGAGCGGCGGCCAGTGGGTTGGCGTTTGATCGCAACGGTGTTGCAACTGGTGCGATGGGAATCGACAGCGGATACCTGCGATCGATCAATCAATCGGGTGGAACAGATCTCGCAATCGCAATTGGAAATTTCGCCAACGAGCCAGATTCGCTTTATATTTCGCGCGGCGCAACATGCAACTTTTCCGATGACGCAGTGGTCGAAGCGCTTGCAGCACCAACACGCGCGGTGCTGACATTCGGTTTGCTTCTGAGCGACATTGACCTCGATGGCGATCTTGATATTGCGCAAGCAAATGGTCATATCGAAGACGCGATCAATCGAATTCAACCGTCACAAACTTATGCGCAGCGTGGTCAGTTGTTCATGAATTGCGGTCCTGCCGCTCCGTGTTTTATCGAATTGCCGGCAAGTGCAATTGGAGATCTTGCGACGCCGCGCGTTGGTCGTGGACTCGCCGCTGGCGACTTTGACCTCGACGGAGATTGCGATCTCGTTTTAACGCAGGTCGGTGGTTCGGTCGCACTTCTTCGAAATGATCGGGTGAACCACAATCATTGGCTGCGAGTCGAATTGACCCCGCACGCAATCGGCGCGCAAATTGAATTGGAATCTGGTGGGAGCATCCAGCGCAGACTTGTTTCGCCAACGCGTGGATATCTCTCGCAGAGTGAACTACCTGTCGTCTTTGGAATCGGTTCGGCGGAGAAAGTTGATCGACTGACCGTTCGCTGGCCAAGCGGGCAGAGTCAGAGTGTTCCAGTTGATGGAGTCGACCGAGCGATCATTGTGACCGAGACTCGCTCGCCGCAGTAATGTTGCGCCACGGAAACAGCCGCGGAAACAACTGCGGAAACAGCCGCGGAAATGCATAAGTAAGCAGCCGTGAAAAGTCCTCTCGGGGCTCAGACAGTCCTCGGCGACGGACACGATCCGAATTACGAAAATTTATTTACAAGTGCCGTCGGCCGCCTGCGGAACTCGCCCGAGAGAACTTTCCAGCGGCTGGGCACGCACTTCGATTTGCGTGTGCGCCGTCGGGACCATGTCCTGCGCGAGTTTGCAAGCCGAGCCGGAGTCTGCGTAGGCGAGGCGCAGCATGTTTGAGCGCCAGGATATGCGTCCCGCGGCGCTCTCATAAACCATTCTGAATTTGTTTCAGTCCGGGGGCAAATCAGTCAGCTGCCAAATTCTTCGATCATTGAGTTGGGCATGCTCCCCATGCACTCAAGACAATGGCCAAGTCAGTTCCATCTGTAAAACCATCGACATTCACATCGGACGATCCGCTATTACCCCATCCCGACAGAAGAATCGTCAGATCGGCACCGTCGACCGCATGATCTCCGGAAATATCCGCTGGGCATGGCGGCGCTCCAATGCATTCTGCGCGAGTGATTTTGAGATCGTCAATACCAGCCTCGAGCGTGCTTGCTGTTCCGGTATCTGCGATCGAGAATCGGATTCTGAATGTTTGGCCAGGATTGGCAGCATCTGAAAGCTTTTTCGTCTTGAGTTGCCAAGCACTTGTATTGGCAACATCACGCTCGAGCAACACATACGCACCACCGTCAATAGAAATCGAAGATTCGAATGGATCAAGTTGCGTCGTCGAAGAGCAGAAATACCACTTCCAATAGGAGATTTGGACATCAGCTCCTGCGTTGGTGAACAAGGGTGATGTCAAGTATGCAACGCCTCCGTCGACATCGTGGGCGCTGGCAGCTTGTCCAGCCGTGCTCAACTGAGTGACAAAGCATTTCACTCCAGGTGCAACAGTGTGATCATCAGTAGGTTCGGCTGGTGCGCCAGAAACCGATGATCCAATTGGATCGCCGAGTTGCCATGCTCCGCTTGTCAAAGCCGCGTCTGCCGTCGCAACCCATCCAGTCGCTGTTCCTTCGAATGTCTCATCGAGAACGACCACGGTGCCAGTCGTCGTGGCAGGTGAATAGAAAGAGATGGGAGCATTCGACGGAGATTTCACAGTTGGATTTCCCGCAGAGACGGATGTCACTGAGAAGTAATAATTCAATTGTTGACCACACGCCGTGGCTGGCAATTGAGCGACATAGGCGCCAGCAGTCCCACCTGTCAGCGGACTGGTCGTCCACGCGGAATTATTGATGCGATAATAAAGCAGTGCAGATCCAGGTTGGATTGTTCCGAAGGATGTTGAAATAGTCACCGGAACATTGACTGTTGATCCTGCAAGAATTGTCGCGGGATTTCCAGATGGGAAACTGAATGAAAGTGGAACTGGCGGGTTGTTGATAAAAACTTTGAGCCCAGCGCATCCACCGGTAACCATATCCAGCCAACCATCTCCATTGATATCAAAGACTGCAACATCGAAGAGATTCGAAAGATCTGTAGTCGACAAGACAGTGGTGTCTTCAGCCAGCAATCCGCCAGTAATTCCAGTGTTCTTATAAATCTTCGTTCGACGTCCAGAACTTGGACAGAATGGTCCGAGATCCGCGTCGATGTCGGTGACGATTACGTCAGTCCTGCCGTCGTTATTCAAATCTCCAACCGAAATCGTGTTTCCGAATTCGCTTGGCGATCCTGCGATGACAGTGAGAGCAAAGTTTGGTTGACCGTCGGCAGAATTGCCGGTGTTCAATGCGTAACGATCTTGGCCGTCGTCAGCGATGATGAAGTCCAACTTGCCATCGCCATTGAGATCCGCAACATTCTGGCCGTATGGAGCCAAGCCTGGATAGACCGACTTCAATGTCCAAGTTTGTCCTGGTCCCGATGCGCCAGTCCTGTTGGTCAGAACAGCAGCGTCTTGTCCGCCTGTCAGAGTGTTGACGCGCAAGATGTCTTGAAGTCCATCACTATTAAAGTCTCCGGCATTGCACATATTTCCAAATCCAGAAATAAGTTGTGCCGCTGTCATCTTGGTTGTTGTGGTGTCGTAGAAAAAACCAGGACCAGGACCTCCAGCGCTGTTCCCCCAGTTATAAAGCATCTTGTTGTCGTAATCCTTGGTCGCAGTTTCGGCCGGAGATTGCTGGCACTCGCCAGCATCTGTTGTGTCGCCGTCATTGTTCATATCGATGCAAATTGTTCCACTTGTTTCTGGCGTGTCATAATCGACGTAGTACAGATCAACGAAACCATCTCCGTTGAAATCCGCAACGGCTAAGTCGCAGAGGCGCGGATTTGCGACAGAACCGTCCTTCGCGAAAAGCTGTGGTATTCGTGCATCCTCGAATCGAAATCCTTGCCATTGTCCAGAGGCGTTGTTGCCGAGATTGCGATAGACACGCGGTTGACCGAGCATTGCATTGACGGTGTCGGACATCGTGGTTGCGGTGATCAAATCGACCCAACCGTCGTTGTCCACATCGAAAGCTTCGACATCGCGGTCGTTGACTTCATCAAACATTCCAAGAGAACCTGCAACATCTGCAGCCTGGCCAAAGTTGCTTGTTCGGTCAGTCAATACTCCATTTTCATTCATCAACAATAAGTCGCGAAAGAAACCGCATCCTGTGCAGGTCGACTGGATCGAGCCAGGAAACTTGCGCATGACGATGAGGTCGGTGTCGCCGTCACGGTCAAAATCAGCGAATGCGAAATCCTTTTCAATGTTGTCTTGGCCGGTCAGAGCAGCGCTCGCGACCAATCGAGATGAACTTTGATTGGTAAAAGAAACCCACTGCGCGTTCGCGCTAGAAAGTGGGAGAGCGGCGAGTGAGAGGATGAATACGTAGGAAGGAATTCTCATTGTTTTACTCTTAAATATTTCTTCAGTTTCGTATCAAATGTTTTATTGGCACACGCCCCAACCAGAAAGCACGATCGCAAGATCAATTCCATCTGTGACACCGCTGTGGTCTAGATCGCTTTGACCTGGTCCAGCCCATCCAGAGAGGATGATTGCCAAGTCAACTCCATTGACCAAGTTGTCGCCGTTAACATCCGCTTGGCAAGAGCCACAATCATCAGGAATGCCGTCATTGTTCGCATCTTGGCTGACGCCCAGTGCGATGTCTCGAAGATCAGCGAACCCATTGTTGTTGCAATCCAAGATTTCGCCATTGAAAGCTTGGACGAAGAGATCAACATCAATCGAGTTGACAACAC
>CAMDEL010000022.1 GCA_945896765.1 Singulisphaera sp. GP187 | reverse complement strand
GCAAGGCGTATTCGATGTGATGGCACTCGTCGTAAGGGCGAGTGAAAAAAATTGAACGAGCAATTTTCGGATGCGCATGCGAACACGGTACGAAACCGATAGGCTTCTTGCATGCCCTCAATGATTCTCAACGGTCAACAAATCGAACTGACAATTCAAACTCAAGAAACGCTTGGAAGCGTGCTCAGCGCCCTTTTGCCATTGATTGCGGCAAAGGAACCGCTTGTTCCATCCATCGGCGGAGTTCTTGGGCAAGGACTTGCATCCGGTCAGACCATGACCGACGCTCCAACTCAGTGGTGCCTCTGGCTTCTGCACGAAATGGGTGTTCGCGCTTTGACGATTCCGCAAGGTGGCACGGGCGGTTCGATCGATAAGGTCTTATCCGCAGAGGAGCGTGCGCGAGATATTTCTGACCCATATTCACAAGGCAACATTGCAACGGGCCGTGCATTGGCAATGGCGCTTGCGAATATCTCAGTTCGAGTCTTCGTACTCAATGGCGAACAGCGCGACGTGAAACTGATGACGAGAGACAAGATGGAACCAGCGATGCAAGCTGTTGTCGATATGCGCAGATTGAACGAGCCGATCCACATCACGACGACGCGCGCGCTCGCATCACTGATCTCAAGCAATGTCGCGAAGGATGATGAACGGATTGATGCGGTCATTTCCATCATCTCCGATCTAGGCGTTGTGGGAATCAGTATCGATGTCGCCACGAGCACCATCATCTTTGATGGTCTCTTTTCAGAAGCAAATGCTGCGGCTTCTGCATACTTGCAGGGTGGTGGAGTAAATGGCGTTCTTCGGATGCGCCAAAGAATTCGCGAACTCAATTCGCAGATGCAAAGCTCGGGTGGCGGTGCGGCGGGGCAGGGCCGTCAAGATGGGCGAAATTCTGGCGCGAACGACTCCAAAGGAAGCGATGTGGTTCGGCAGTCCATCAAGAATCTTGTGAAAGCCCGTCGGCGTAAATAAAATTGCTGGTAAGTGATGGTCTGAGAACCCTATTTATTAACTGTAAATTTCTTCAAAATAAATTTGCATAGCGTTCTATCTCATATATATTTATTGGATGTCTCAATTAAATAAAATAATTTTTTTTGCCCTGCTTCTTGGCTTGTCAGTAGTAGCACAAGGACAGAGTCAAATTGTTGATGGAGCGATTTCCCCTCGCCGAGGCCAAAACGAAAACACGGATCAGATCGAAGTCACGGAGATTCAAAGCAATAGTCGCGCCTCGTGGGTGGGAGTCAATCGTGTGGATGACACCGTTTCAGCCGCCGATTCATCCACACAGTCATCCAAGAAGGCCGCCGCGCGCCCCGCACAGATTCCGTCGCTTCAACTTTTTGAATTTCCTCCAACAGCGCGATCGGCAGCCGAACTCGTCGCTCCGCAAGCAGATTTTTCACCGCGCAGATTTGAGCGATTTGGAAACGATGCGCCATTTGAATACAAATCAAATGCGTCTGGGTTTTTCGATTTTGCAGATTGCAACGGCAACAACATCGCAGACCATTTGGACATCTCATCGGGCACATCGTTGGATGCAAATCTCGACGGAGTACCTGATGAGTGTCAGGATTGTGAAGACGGCGATGGAAACGGTATGGCAGATTCAGACGAAGCTTTGTTTGCTACCGGCTTGATTGCGCAGTACTTTGACGATGAAGTCAGTCAGGCTGGAGATTTTCGACGACGGGTTCTTGTCCGCATCGATCCAACTATTTCATTTGACTGGGCAGGGGGGTCGCCCGATCCGCTCGTTCCACAGAACGAATTTTCTGTGCGTTGGATGGGCACGCTGACTGCGCCAACGTCAGGTGTGTACACCTTTTTCTCTCGCAGTGATGATGGTTTCCGATTGTGGATCAATGGACTTCCCGTGATAGATGCTTGGGTTCCCCAAAGCGCGCTCGAGTGGATTGCTGGGACTGTCACTCTTGTGGCTGGTCAGCGATATGCATTTCGTGTGGATTACTACGAAGGTGGTGGCGACGCTCGCGTATTTCTCGAATGGCAGCCGTCGGGCCAAGCACGCAGTCCCGTGCCGACGAGCGCGTTTCAACCTATGACCGACGTCGATGCAAATGGAATCCCCGATTTGACCCGCGATTGCAATGCCAATGGAATTGCAGATAGCACAGAAATTGCAACTGGCGCGGCCATTGATTGCAATCACAACTGCATCATTGATTCCTGTGAACCCACAGCAGCAGATGTCAGCGGCTATTGGAGGTTCGAGCAGTCGAGTCAGCAGGTTGTGGATTCTGGACCCTTTGGTCTCACTGGAAATGGTGTTGGACTTTTGCCTTCGACCTCTCGCCCAAATCAGTTTGTGCCCGCAACAAGCCAAGAGAATGAAAGTGCGACTGGGCTGGCACCATCATCAAACAACACTGGGCATTTCGTGGTGAACGATCCGCAAGGAGAGTGCGCTTCGAATGGCAATAGTTTTACTGTCGAGGCGTGGGTCAAGATTGACACGCTTGCAACGGGATCGACATCTGAAGGTCGTCAAACATTAGTTCAGCGCAAGCGCCTGACGGATGGCGATAAGTTCCTCGATTGGATGTTCCTTGTGCAGGCTGCCGATTATCCCAATGTTGGAATTCGCAACTTCGGATCGCAGTGGAGTGAAAAGAGTATTGCGCTTGTTTTTGGAAATGGAGGAACTGCGAATTCAAGTTTCTGGACAGTTTCAAGTCGGCTTGCCATCTCGGACAATCAATGGCACTATGTCGCCGCCATTTTTGATGCAGGACGCAGTGAGGTCACATTTGTTCTTGATCAACAGATGGACAAGGTGATGTTCCTCAGTCAAGGACGGGTTCTGACGAACGCCCCACTCGTGATTGGCGCACACACCAGCACAACGGGACAGTTCAATCAGCGCGTAAAAGGATCGGTGGATGAACTTCGAATCAGTGGTCGTGCTCTCGAACCTGCATTGCTACTTGCGCGTCCAGGAACTGCGGACTGCAATGCGAACGGTGTTCCAGATGGCTGCGATTTAGATTCTGGATTCGGTGATTGCAACACCAATGGTGTTCTGGATGTTTGCGAACCGGATTGCAACAACAACGGTATTGCAGACGCGTGCGAAATTACTGGAGGCGCTCCAGACTGCAATCAAGATGGCGTGCTCGATAGTTGTCAACTTACGAACAATGATTGCGATCAGAACGGCGTTCCAGATGATTGCCAACTCGCTGTTGGAGATTGCAATTCGAACGGAATTGTTGATAGCTGCGACATCGCTGCAGACCCGTCGTTGGACTGTGACTTGAACAGCGCACTCGACATCTGCCAGATTCTCACGCCGCAGCTTTACCGTCTGTCAGATACTGGACCTGAATTTGGGGTGCGCTCTGTTGGAACTGATATGGCTTGGTTGACTCAGTTCCGTGTCGCGGACAACGCGAATCTCATCACTGCAATCGAATGCATGTTTGTAATGATGCCTGACAACCATCCAGTCACCGTCTACCTTTGGTCTGACCCAAATAACGATGGTATTCCAGATGATGCGCAAGTTCTCGCAAGCGTGGCAACAACTGCAGCGCCACTGAGCCAAATGCGCCGCTTTGATATCGCGGATATCGATGTGGGCCCCAATGGAACATCATTCTTTGTCGGAGCGATTACCAATACAAATGCGGTCACATCCTTGTTCCCTGCAGCAGTCGACACATCGGGCGCAGCCATATTCAATCGGTCGTGGATCATTGGCAAGAACTCCACCATCAACCCCAACGCTCTTGCTGATGGAGCAGAGGAATTTTCACGCTTAGAAGATTCGCTGCCATTCCCAGGCAAGTGGATTCTTGGAGGCGTCTCGCTTCGCAGACAGAATGACTGCAATATCAACAATCAACTCGATGTTTGTGATATCGCCAACGGGATCAGCGCAGATGTCAACGTATCTGGCACGCCAGACGAATGCGAAGATTGCAATGAGAATGGAGTGCTCGACAACGTAGATATCGCAAACGGTACGAGTCCCGATTGCCAACTCGATGGCATCCCGGATGAATGTCAAACAAGTTTGTTTTCGCAAGATTGCAACGATGACAACATTCCCGATCTCTGCCAATTGGTGAATCAAGATTGCAATGAGAATGGGATCTTGGATTCCTGCGATCTCGCATCTGGAGAGAGTCAAGATTCCAATGGATCTGGAATTCCGGATGAGTGCGAAGACTGCAACCAGAATGGCTTGATCGACAGTACGGATATTGCAACGGGGTTCAGCCTCGACTGTCAAAGCGATGGGATTCCAGACGAATGTCAATTAGGCGACCCACCAACTGAAAGTGTTTATCTACTTGATGATGGAACTCGCGAAGGGAACTATGGAGTGACTGGCCCAGCAGACCTTGTCTGGCTGAATCAGTTCAACACGGTGGCTGGAAGCGAGTGGATCGGTGGCATTTCAGTTGTCATCGGTAATGGCATTTCGTTGCATCCATATGAGGTGATTCTTTGGAGTGATCCAAACGGCGACGGAATTCCCAATGACGCACAAGTGATCGCGCAAGCAAGCACGACTGTCCGCGATCCAAACACGAGCATCTTCCACACCACGTTCATCACCCCCACCGAAGTCGGACCAGCAGGAACATCATTCTTTGTTGGCGTGTACTTCCAAGATCCGTATGGGAATCAATCAGTGACGCCGGCGGATTTGAGCGGGCCATTGTTCCGCAGTTGGATTTCTTTCGGGTCAATCGGCACAGTCAACATCAATAACTTGTCTGCGTCGGTGATCTACGGTTATTTAACGCAGGCCAATGTGTTGGTGCGTGCAGAAGGGTTCGATGGAATCTTGCCTAACGATTGCAATTCCAATGGCGTGCCAGATGAGTGCGATACCGTTCTTTCTTGTGGTTGCGACGCTGATCTCAATGGCGATGGAATCGTCGGAGGGCTTGATCTGGCAGTTGTTCTTTCTTCTTGGGCAACAACTGGAAAGGCCGCCGCAGGGGACATCAACAACGATGGAGTCGTCGATGGTATTGATCTGGCAACCCTGCTTTCTGGGTGGGGACCGTGTGGTTAAAAATTCTGTCAAATCGCCATTCATCCGTCATTAAAGTTCACCGACCAGCGATCAAGTTGTGGCGATAGCGTTTATTCAATTTCAATCGCAGATTCAGTGCGATTTGCAAGGCATTGGGCAATAAGCCATCCTGCCATTTCAATAAAATTACAAAGACAAAGTCGATTTTGCTGATTTCTGTGTTAGGTTTGTATGAACAATGATTCCACGCACCCACGCTATTGTCTGTCTTCTAACCCTTGCCGCCGGATACGCAGCGGAGGCCCAGATTCAGTTCGTCGATCAGACAACCACTCGTTTCCCAGTTCAAGCTGAATACACGAACCAAATTGGTGTCGCAGACATTGATGGCGATAGCGATTTGGATATGTGTTTCGCCAACGGGCAAGGGTATTCGTCATTGGGAGCACTCTTGAAGCCACGCATCTATATAAACAATGGTGCTGGTGTCTTTAGTGATCAAACCGACACGCGAGTCGCAGGTATCACAGGATGTTTTCGAAGTGCAGAATTTGCTGACGTGGATGGCGACGGGGATGCGGATCTCTTGCTCGGTCAGGATTACAGTCGGCAGATGCTCTTGCTGATCAACAATGGAGCTGGTGTTTTTGCCAACGAAACCACAACGCGCATTCCAACTCTGAACACTTCCACTGCGCGCGCAACATTTGGCGATGTGGATGGTGACGGCGATTTTGATATTGCTCTTTGCAATTCAGGAACATCGCGCTTTGGTACGACGGGACAACCGCGACTGTATCTCAATGATGGTGGCGGAAGATTTACCGATGCAACGACGGGGCGGATACCAACAGGCAACATTGCGCAACAAATGGACATTCTCTTTTTAGACGCTGATGGCGACTTCGATCTCGACTTGTTTGTTGGCACTCGAGCTACGACTCCAAATCAAAGCAGGCTTTGGTTGAACAATGGAGCGGGAGTCTTTACTGCAGGCGGGAATTTTCCAAATGACGCAACGGCATATGCATACGACGCAGGCGATATCGATGGCGATGGCGACCTTGACTTGATTGGAACGAATGCTGGAACGACTAACACAGAACTTCTTGCGAAAAATGCAAATGGATTAGGTACTTCTTGGACCAATGTTTCCACTTCGATTTCTCCCAATCCTACGGTCGACGACAACGACAGCAAGTTCTTCGATATTGACAACGACGGCGATCTCGATTTAGTTATCGCAGTGCTTGGAGGAACGAAGCGGATTTATCGAAATAGCGGAACTGGCGCCTTCACTCAAGTGACAAACATCATTACTGCGGCTTCGGATTCATCGCTCGATGTGAAGGTCGCAGACTTCGACGGCGACGGTCGATATGACATCGTCACAGGTCAAGGTGAAAGTGGCGCATTTCAGAATCGCATCTATATGAATAACGGTGCGATCGACACATTGCCACCTGTCAATGTACGAACTGAGCAAGTGATCGCAGGAACTGTCGTTGGTGCGGCGCATCCTGTGCGAGTCGAACTTCGCGATGCGTACACGAGTCATATGGGTTTTCATGCGCGAAGCGTGACTCTTCGTTATGGAACGGGTGCCGTGCTTTCGCAAACTCTGCCGATGAAGTTGACAGGGAATTGTCTCTGGCGCGGCGTGATGCCTGCGCAGAGTCCAGGATCAGTGGTGAGTTATTCCGTGCGCTCGGTTGATGCATTTGGAAACACTGGCGATGGACCAATTTTGACATTCACCGAATTTGGAACGCCTCCAATTCCAGCCGACCGCAATGGCGATGGCTTTGTTGATGGAGTTGATCTCACCATTATCTTGGCGGCATTTGGAACCTCCGACCCTGGTGGCGATGCAAATGGCGATAATTTTGTTGACGGCATTGATCTCGCGATCGTGCTTGCAGCGTTTGGGCTGTAAGTTACGGCGTATGTCCATTCAATCAATCTCAAGATTCTTTTTCATCGCCACAACTTTGACGTTGGGAGCGTGTAATGCTCCACCAACACAGCCAGGACCCAATACAGGAGAAAGCGTTTCGACCATCGGTCGTTGGTCTGGAAGTTTCACAGCACAAGATCAAACCAGTGGTGGACAAGCGCGATTAACCATTGGTTCAGATGGCAAAGTGGATGGTTCGCTTGTGGATTCTGTCTGGCAGGCTGCGCACGGAGTTGGACGAACTGGAATCATTTCTGGTTCTGTCACTGCGGGGGTCACGCAAGTCACTATCGGATGGAGCACAAGTCAGACAGAAAAATTTGAAGGAATGGCAAGCGCGCCATCGTTCGGTTCGATGGGAATCAATCTGCGTCAATATGGTCCAGATGGAAATTTTGCAAAGGGTGGCAACATCGCATTTGCTCTTCACCAGCAGGGCGTTGCTGCAGGGCCGCCGTATGGAAAGCCCGATACGACGCAACCAAATTTTATGGATCAATATGTTGGTCGATGGACTGTGAGTTTTTACACTGGAGATGGAAATGCAGGAACTGGAACCGCGACGATTGCAGCGAATGGTGATTTGACTGGCGTCCTTGTCGATGATGCGTGGGCGGACAGCACTTCTGGTTTGAGCGCACGGCATGGCTCGATCACTGGCAAGATTGATGACACAGGCAAACTTGCTTTAGGAATTTCATGGAACGGTTCCGCAGCACAATACATTCAAGGAACTGGCTATTTCCAAGCGCCAGAATCGGTTGTTTTCCAAATGGGCAAAGACATCGACGCGGTCAAGTTGAACGGCCCTGCGTTGACAATGACCTTGGGTCGCGATTGAAGCAATTCTGGATATGAGATTTATTTCTGCGCACTCTTGAGCGATTCGAGATACGCCACAAGATCCCGCGTTTCGTGCGGAGTGAGTAGGGGACCCATCGGTGGCATCGCTGAGATCGTTCCATATCCCGCAGTAATGACTGCTTGCGGTTCGAGCAATGATTGGAGAATCGCGTGTCGATCGAGTCGAGAACCAACTCCGTCGAGTGCCGGTCCAGCGTGTCCTCCGACTCCCGCAACGGCGTGGCAGCGCAAACATGCGGCAGAAGATTGATACATCAACACTTCGCGACCTCGTGCAGCATCGCCTCCACTCAATAAATTTGGAGAGAGCGAATCAGTCAAACTTGTTCCTTGCTTGGGAGACATTAATGCAGCGACCTTTGCAGAATTCGCATCGCCAGTTGCGAGTGCTGTCTCGATCAAATTCAATCGCAGTCCAGCGGCGACTGAATCTTTGTTCATTTGATCAAGCAAGCCGTTCAATTCTTGATTCGCACTCTGACTCAACGCAGTGTTTGGAGTACGCGTCAATTGGCCAAGCAAAGAAATTGCGGATTGCTGTTCAGGCTCGCTGCCGGAGGCAATTGCTTTCTTCGCCTCATCAAGTGATCTCGCTGGGTCAACAGCCGCAAGGTATTGACGCGCAGAAATTCGCAGGTCTGGATCGGACGAAACAAGCGATGCATCGAGCGCTTGCCCGAGTGTTTCGTGCTTCGCAGCAGCTAATTGTCCAAGGCATGCAACGCGTTCGGCGCTTGGGCGCGTTGCATCGAGAACCGCATCCAAGTTTGCACGTTGATCCAGCGCAATCCCAGAGGTCGTCGCAAGTTTCAGGGCGCTGGCACGAAGGTCACCATCCGAATCTTTCGCAAGCATTGGAAGATTCATCGTCAATGCACGCCGAAATGCAAGTGCATCGCGTGCAGCAGGCGCAAGCATGTCCACACGCCCATGTACGCGGTCGCGTCGGCCAGGTGATTGATATTCACCAAGTGCACCGAGCGCTTCCATCCTGATCGCTTTTGGTAATTTTAGATTCGCAGCAATCGCTGCGATGGCAATCGCACCTTCATTGTTGGCGCCAAGCGTTCCTTGAAGTGTTCCAAGGGCAAGATTTGCCGCGATCGTTCTGCGTGCGAACGCAGAAATGTTGGGGTCGACTTCAACGCGTCCAATTGGCCGCTCAAAGGATCCATTTGGCAACTTCCAACCGATTGCCAGATGATTTCCACCTCCGCCTTGTGCGTGTCGCGCTTCAAGCAAATATTTCTTTCCCGCTTGCAATTGAATCGAAGCGGAAATCTGAGATGGATCACTCTCCCATCCTGTTGGATCGGAATAACCATCAACACGTGCGATCACTTGCGTACTTTTTGGCGTGCCAACTTCTTGAATCGTCAACACCGAATGGTCGTCACTTGTGAGATAGAACTGATATGCGCCGTTTTCAGGCGCAGTCACTACTCCGCTCAATCTTTGTAGATAGTTGTTTCCATGATCAGAAAATCCAACAGCTTCGTTCGCTTCGCCAATTTCATCTGCCGTGCGATTGAATGCTTTCGCGCTCTCGAGCTCTTTCGATGAAGCTGCAGTTTCGTTCTTCCAGAGTTCGCGTTTGAAGGCAAGAGCAACAATTGGGGCATTCACCTTCGATTCGTTGGAAAGTGTTCCGAGTCGTCCACTTGCTGCGGCAAGAGAAGCGAATCCTCCAGGAATCGGAACGTCCCAGATTGCACGCGCTGCCTCAGTCGCAATACGAAAATCCGGATCGAACAGAAAGCGGGCGATCGCAGGATCTTTTTGAACACGCATCGCAAGAAGAACCCCAAGTCGGACGCTCGCAAATTGATCCGCGGAAAGTTCCTGAAGCTTTGCCGAGTCTGCGCAACCTGCAAGGCCCACAACAAGTGCGTGGCGCAAGAATGCATCCTTTGTGTCGTTTTCGAAGAGCGCAGCGGTCAACGCAGGAATCGCATCCGCCATCGCAGACTTCGACTTCGTTGCCAATTGAGCACAGGCAAGCGCACACGCAGCGCGCACTCGAGAGTTTTCATCAACAATATGTTCGATCAACTTCGAAGCAGCGGCCATATATCCGGTATCGCCAAGGACACGCGCAGTTTGTGTTCGCACTTCGGCATCGTCCGAATCGAGCATCGAAACAATCGGCGCCAACGGATCTGGTTCAGTCACCGCTGTGCAGCGAATTCCACTCGCTTGCATTCCAAGCGCCCACATCGCATGAATCTGCGCCAGTTTTCGCAGTCGATCATTCGTTTCAGCCGAATCATCACTTCCATCTGCTTCACCTGCTTGCGCGAGTGCGAGCAGTTGTAATGTGCTCAGCGATCCCATCGAAGCAAGTGCAAATTGCGCACCACGACGAACACGCATATCGGGATGCTCCATCATCGGGATCAGTTCGCTGATTGATCGCGAAGAAAATCCAGACTTTAAGATCGCGCGAGTCTGTACAGATTCGACAGCATCACGAACCTTTGGATCTGAGATCGCATAAATCGTTCCTTTGTTTGTGGAAAACCATCCACCGCCCCACGCACTCACAAATACACGGCCATCAGGACCGAATGTCACATCAGTCGCAAGAACATTCGATGCGAAAGGCTTGGAACTTTCAACTTTATATCCCGCACCATCCATCTCAACTTGAATCGCAATCACACTGCTGTGCGTTTCGCTTCCTAAGAAGTCGCAAAGATAAAATCTTCCGTCCCATTCTTTGGGCATTCCAGTTCCCGGCGCATATGCGAGTCCAGAGGGACCGCTACCGATATGTGCAAGCGGTGGCAACGACCATGCTGGATACTGCGTGTCAGGCCCAGTGCGGACATGCCAAATTCCCTCTTGATTCCACGGTCCGCGCTGATTCACACCTTCGAGCGTTTGATAATTCATATCCCATCCAGTTTCGCCGCGTGGCATTACATAGACAAATCGCGCGCGATCTCCACCGTCAGAATTATTGTCGCCTGTAAACAGGTCGCCATATTCATTGAATGCAAGTTCTTGAGGATTGCGCAGGCCTGTTGCGAAAAGTTCCAGTTGCGTTCCATCAGGGCGACATCGAAAGACCGCGCCCGATTTGGGATCGGCAAGTATCACGCCTTCGCGCGTTGTTACGTGATACCCACGGTCGCCGATTGACCAATAGATTCGTCCATCCATGCCGATAGTCAGTCCGTGCATGTCATGACCGCGCAGTGCGGTACGCACACCAAATCCATGGAACATCGAATCAGTTGAGTCGGCAGTTCCATCTGCATTCGCATCACGCAAGCGCCAGAGATTTGGAATGCAGGTGTAAAAAATATCGTTGCCATCTACAAGAATTCCCGCGCCGGTTCCATCAAGTGGCTCGCGAAAATCTCGCGAGAAATTTGTGACGCGATCACCGAGGTCATCGCCATTCGAATCTTCAACCAAGCGAATTCGATCTGCGAAGGCGCTGTAATAGTCCATGCCACCTTTGCGCTTGTCTTTATATTTTTCGTAATACGCAAGGCGATCCTCGACGGTTTGTGCGGTCAGATCTTCCATCAACCAGAATGGACTTGATCGGTTGTCTTCAACCCCACGTTCTTGTCGCTCGCTTTCAGCAATAAATATTCGACCTTGCGAATCAATGTCGATCGCAACAGGATCTGCGACGAGCGGTTCCTTTGCAAAAATTTCAATCTTGAACCCATCGGGAACAATTACAGGTATGGCTTCTTGTTTTGCTTCTTGCTTGGTTTCTTGTTTGCCCTCTTGTTTCTGAGCAGCAACTGGCGTCGCGACAACTGGTGGCGGAACAAATCCCATCAACAACGAAATGATGTGTGTCAACATTACGGAGAGGGTAATTTGAATGCGTGAACTCCGTGCAACTAAAAACGATTCGAGATCAAGTCGCGCTGGTTGGCGCGCGCATTCAGCCGCAACTTTTTCCGCATGAATCACTCGCACGTCGCAATGCATTCGCCCACATCTGGCTTGGGGTGAAGACGGTCTTTGGGGAACATTGGCGAGAGTCTGGTATTGATTCGGAAGTTTTAGCGTTTGTCACTTGGATCGACGCAAATCCAAATGCGGACTATGAATCTTTTCCTGGCCCCGTCACGCCTTGCCCGCCACTTCCCGAGAAACCTGCAGAAAAGGGACTCTTTGACTGATCTTGGTTAGAACTTAAAAGGAAATGCGGCATATTTTTTGCGGTCGTGCAAATCCGTGCCATACTTAAATAGTGAAAACGAAGATCGTTATCGGTACATGCTTGGTTTGTGTTGCGGCAGCTTGCTTGGCTTGGACACCATCATCTTCAACAACACTCGGTGGAGGAGCGAACGATCAAGTTCAGCCGAAAATGAGCGGCACGACCGACGGCGGTTTCTGCATGTCGTGGTTCGACAATGCAACGGGTGGATATGACGTTCGCGCGAATCGATTCAATGCATCTGGAATGCCGATGTGGGGAGCGAACGGTGTGCTTGTTGCTGATCGCAGTTTTTCCTCGACGGTGGATTACAGTTCGTGGGTTGTCAGCGGAAATCAGTTTGCGGTTGCCTACAACGACGATCGACTCGGTGGAGATCGAATCAGTTTTTCTTTGCTCAGTGACGCTGGCGCAATCTTGTGGACGACAAC
>CAMDEL010000021.1 GCA_945896765.1 Singulisphaera sp. GP187 | reverse complement strand
AGTGTCGGATCTTCAGGCATATCTTCTGGAGCAGGGCGATATGTCACATCGATTCGCCGACATGATGCGGGAGGGCAAATGAGTTGATTATCAAGCGAACCAAATTCCGTCTTCTCTTCCCACATCTCCCAAATCATCTTGGTTGGTTCCGCTCGCGAGCCGCTGCCAGAACCTTCGATGAACTTGAAGGTCAACTGTTTTCCAGCTGGAATATCCATCTTGAAAAACTTTTCTTGAGTTCGTGTGTCAACGAGCGTCACAGTCACTGGTCGCGTCGGCGTCGAGATATATGTATAGCCTCGACCTGAACTCGGCATGAGTCCGCCATCAGGTGCGTAACAGCTAGTGAGCAGCGCAGTTGTCATTGTCAGTGCTGCAATACATCGGGAAATTGGAGTATAGATTTTCATAATTGCCTTCAAGGGTTATATGGTTTTGCAGTCTAGCAGTGGTTGAGTGTTTGGCGAGCGAGGACAAGTTGGACAAATTGTTTGCCGCGTTCCTCGAAATTTGTGTATTGCCCATAGCTTGCGCACGCTGGAGAAAGCAACAAGATGTCGCCACTTTTTGCACGAGAGAAAGCGGATTCGATCGCGTTGGCAAGCGTTCCACAACGTAACGCTGGCGGGGCGGGCGCCAACATTTCTTCCGTTGCACCAATTGCATAGAGCCCTGCCAATCGTGGCGCAAGATCTCGGATGGACGAGAGGTCGATTTTCTTGTCATATCCCCCGACAATCAGATGAATTCGTGCGATGTCTTGAAATGAGGCGATGGCGAATTGAGTTGCTTCTGGGGTCGTGGCTTTTGAATCGTTGAAGCAGAGCACGCCTTCAATCGTGCCAACAGATTGCAGTCGATGTTCAAGTCCTTGAAAAGTGCTCAGCGCAGCAAGCGCCAAGTCGATGCGCGCTGGTTCTCCATCCATCTTTGCGCAGGCAAGGGTGATTGCCAACGCAATGCGCGCATTCCTTCGTTGATGCTCTCCAGGAATGGAAAGCGAAATCGAATCCGCACTTGGAGCCTCGGCATTCCAGCCATCATTCCACCACGTGCCAGCAGAAGATTCCGATGCGCATCGAATAGCGTCTGCTTTGCCTTCGACACCGAATGAAGAAATGAAAATATCGTCACGTGTTTGTTCCCGGCGAATCTGCGCTTTCGATTCGATGTAATGCGCGACGCTTCCGTGCCAGTCAACATGATTCGGCGCGATATTGGTCAGGACGCCAATCTTCGGCGACCATCCTGCAGATCCACTCGCTTTGGAAAGCCACCACAGTTGCGCACTTGAAAGTTCCAGCACGGTCCATCCGCGCTCTAAAATTGCCGGCGTTCCCGATGGATTCAAGAGCGAACCTCCGATGTTTCCACCGAACCGGACATCTCGGCCCGATGCTTTGAGCGCACAAACGGTCATCGCAGTCGTTGTTGATTTCCCTGCGCTACCTGTGATCGCAACCACTCGATTTGTACCCAGCCGCTGAACAGACAAGCAAATTTCCGCCGTCACAGGAACGCCAGCCTCTCGCGCAGCGTTTAGAAAACGATTTTCCCACGGGCGAGGAACAGCAGCATTGGCAACGACGAGATCTGTCTGTTGGAAATCGACAAGTTCGTGCGCACCAAGTCGAAGCGCAATACTTCCATCTGCAATCGCTGACGCGAGCGGAGCAAGCGAACTGCACAGTTTTTCTTCACTCGAAAGATCCGCAATCAGCACGCGCGCGCCGAGCGAATGCAACCATCGCACGACGCCAAGTCCTCCGCCAAATTGTCCAAGCCCCATCACGGTCACGCGACGTCCTGCGAACCATTCGTCGGGTTGATATTGAAAAATGGGAGGCATCAGGAATCGTCAACGTCGAGCGGAGTGTGATCCACCGACAACATCGTTTCCCTGCGCGTCGATTCCAAGCAGATCCTCTCGATAATCATCTGCGCTTCTGCGCCGAGTGATCGGACCATCGGCTGCACCACGCAAGAATTGATACACAATCTGTTGGTCTTCAGTCAAATTTTTCGCCTCGCTCTCTGGCAACTTTCGAATGCGGTCAAACTCTTCGCGTTTGTCGATCATCAGCACACGGCCGCCATCAAGCATGACCATACGATCTGCGATTGTGAACGCAGAATCCATTTCGTGGGTCACTACAACGCTTGTCACGCCGAAGTTGCGGGTCAATTCCAGAATGAGTTGATCGATCTCAGCGCTTGTGACGGGATCGAGTCCGGCACTGGGTTCGTCATAGAAAAGAATTTTCGGATCCATCGCCATTGCCCGCGCAAGTCCAGCACGCTTCATCATTCCGCCAGAAATCTGCGAAGGAAGTTTGTTGGCATGTTGACGCAATCCGACAAGTTCCAGTTTCATCTTGACAATCATCTCGATGGTTTCTGGAGCCAGATCAGTGTTCTCCTGCAAAGGCAGCGCAACATTGTCTCCCACAGACATAGATTGAAAGAGCGCGCCAGACTGAAAGAGAATTCCGAATTGTTTCTTCAGCGCATCGAATCCATCGCCATCGAGCGATGCGATGTCTTGGCCAAGCAGCGAAATCGTTCCGCTCGTCGGCTGATGCGACCCGATCAAAAGGCGCAGTAATGTGGTTTTTCCACATCCAGAACCACCCATAATGACAATGGTTTCTCCAGCTGCGATGTCCAAATTCACGCCAGTCAGAACGGTTTGACTGCCAAACTTTTTTACAAGGTCGCGAACGGAGATTCGAATTTCATCGGTGGGCATAAAAAAATCCTCTTATGGCTTTGGATTCGTCAAAGGCGTTTCAGAATTTGGAAAAGAAATGTCGCCAAGTTTGGCATCGTGAATCAGCAGGCTCTTCAATTTCATGGAGAGTGATCCCGATGTATCAGCAATTTCGATCGCACAAGTTGCGCGCACTTTGCCATTTGCAAAGTCCAATTGATAATCCGCTGTAAAGGCTTGCGTGGCCGAAGGCATCTTGTTGGGGGTAGAACCTTGATCAAGTGACGCGCCACTAAATGCTCCGTAACGCTCCTTCACATCATCGAGAAAAGATTTGGCATCCTCTTGCGTATTTCCCTCGGCTACCGTCAGCGCGAAGTGCGACTGGAATGCGGAGAGTTCGCCAGCTTCACCATCTTTCAGTGCTGACTGCGGTCCAGTCAAGATTGGCATCAAGACGGTGTTGTATCCCCAAAAAGTCCAGCCAACCTGCATTGCGGTTCCTGCAATACTGATGACGATTGCCAATATCGCAATCCAGCGACCCGACAATGTGCGATTGGTTGTGGTGAAGACAACTGCAATTGCGCCAGTCACGATTCCCGCGATCGTTGTCAATGGACAACAGAAGATGAGCGAAAGAACCAAAGAGGTGATCGCGAGTCGACTGACTGTGCGAGGCTGGCTCAATTCTTGGGGGGAGGATAAATCAGCGAAAGTCATTGCTTTGGCAGAGTATCAGGCATCGCCGAATCATCCTTTGCAGGAAAGGTCATTGCCGACTCGGTTTCCTGCGAGGTTTGGTCGCTAGGAATGCGGATCTCGATCGAACGAATTCGGATGGTTGGAAGAAATGTCGCAGAGTCTGTGATCAGATCGGTCGTCACCGAAGCGACGGTTTGAATATCTGGAGATTCCAGCATCATCCGAAATTGCGCCGTGGACTTCAGCGACATCGCAATTTCGGTCTGCGTAACGCTGCTTATTTTCAATGGGCCAAATCGTTCGCGCACAGTTTGTTGGAAGGCGAGAAGCGCCTTTGGATCGACTCCTGTCCACCATGCATTGGGGTCAACCGTTCCAGTGAGAAATTGGTCCATTGCGACGCGGACTTCTGAGTTCATCGATCCTCGACCAGCGGATTGGAAACGATCGCCAATTCCCCAAGACATAATCCCGATCACGAAACTGGCGATTGCACAGGTCAGAGCCAGTCGACTCCCGACCAATTTTCCATTTGATGCACGAATGCGCCCAAAGGAGATCAGCCCTGCGAAGACTCCAAAGACCGCAGATGCTGGGCAACACGCAAGCACAGTCATCCCAAGGGCAAGAAGCGCGAAAGGATCCAGACGAGCAGCGGGCTCAATTGGATTTTGAACAAGCGGTTGTTCAGGTTGTTCAGTTTCGCTCAGGGGCAGAGTCCCCAGCCAGCGAGAAGAATTGTCAGATCGAACCCATCAACAACTCCACTTTGATTGATATCGCCAGTTCCGGTCCCGCCCCAGTTTGCGAGAACATCGGTGAGATCTGCGGCATCAACATATTGATCGTTATTGACATCGGCCGGGCAATTCACAACGCAAGAAAGAAGGATCGATCCAGATCCTCCCGCAGAAGCACCGCCGACTCGAATGAAATATGAATTCCCAATGACTGCGTTGAAGGTTGCAGACGAATTTCCGTTGACGCATCCTGTGCCATTGTCATTGCATCCAGCGATCGCCGAAGAAAGTGATGGGCAAATCGTGCTGGCCACATAGGCAACAATTCGAGTATCGAATGCCGCAAGTCCACAGGTCGAGATAGTCGTCAATCCTGTGCATGATGCGACATAATTGAACCAGACATCTTTCGCAACAACGCCGTCACTATTGGCGGTGCAGGAAGCAGCAATTGGAATTTCTGTGTTCGTTGCATCTGTGCTGTTGAATCCAGTTGTGCCAAGACCGATCGTGATCGCTCCAGAGCATTCGTCATTAACCGGAGGCGGTGGTGCAATAACTACAAAGACGCTCACGTCGTCGATGTACCAATTGTCGCCGGTGTCATTGCCATCGGTGCGGAAGCGAAGTCGGAACTGATTGTGACGAGCGGCAGTAGGGAGTGAATGGGAATAGTTGGTGAAGACGGTTTGGTTTGTTCCGTCTGAAGTCAGGGTATTGAGCGCAGTCCAATCGAGCAAATTGTTGAGATATTCAACAATGAGTGTTTCGCCAGCTTCAACACCGTTTCTTTCAACCTTATAGGTCGCAGTCGCAGTGGAAGTTCCTCCGAGCAGAATGAAATTTGTTCGGACTTCGTCGTCGTCATAAAGTGCCGCCCCAGTTGAATTGAGATTGAGTGAATAGAGTGCACTTGGCTCATTCGTGGCATTTGTATTCACTGCACCGCCATCGTTGTAAGTCCATCGAGCGGTAGAAAGAGTTGTGGCCGCAAATGCCTCGGTGAATGGTGCAGTCACAGGAACTGGTCGCACGAAGTCGCACGAAACTTGCCCAAGATATGTGGTGACTTCAGAAAGCGTCAGAGGATCAAACTTCAGATTCGTTCCTGAAATTCCGCCACAACCTCCCAAACTAGCACACATAATGTGGCATGCCGCCGCGCCTTGTGCATCACAGTGTGTCGCATCCCAATTATGTCCGAGCTCGTGTGCAGAAAGCGCAATGCGAGAGCTCAGCGTCGTCGTGAAACGACTCTCGACGACACCGTACTGCGCGTCATTCGTAGCTCTGCAGACCACGCCGAGATATGCGAGTCCGATGGTTCCGCCAGAGAAGTTGTAGCCTGAAAACATATGAGAGATGTCACGGAAAATTCCGTTTTCTGGTGTGGTGTTCCACTTAGATCCAAATTCTGTAAGTCGACCGTCAATGGTCGTTGATGTATACGGATCGTTGACATCAGAGCGAACCACGATCGTTCCAAGTTCGTGAGTGATGTTTAGATCTCGGTCGTAGATGACATTGACATTGCTGACGATCAACTCGATGTCATTGATTGTGCTTGCGACATTTGAACCATTCTTGACATAGAACTCGTTATCTGTTTCG
Source organism: Singulisphaera sp. GP187 (assembly GCA_945896765.1). Classification (GTDB taxonomy): domain Bacteria; phylum Planctomycetota; class Phycisphaerae; order Phycisphaerales; family SM1A02; genus F1-60-MAGs104. The sequence goes on along the minus strand of CAMDEL010000021.1, from coordinate 7,589 downwards.
CAACTGATTTCGACCTGCGACGGAGTGGTGCCTGCGATTCCACCTTCTTGATTCTCGACTTGCCCATCGGCGATCGCCTGCGACAGCGGCGAGCGGTACTTCGCGATTGGGAAACCCGGACGGCCCAGTGCGCATCCGCGACCATCTGGAATTGCATCTGCGGCAGAGTAAGAAACATGCTGTGCATTTCGAGCAAGTTCGGGGCGGAAATCACTGAGCGGCTGAACGACCCATGTCGTTTCGTCTTCGAGCTGAATAGTCCCACTGAATCCAGTTGGCAAGAGGGAACCAGCGACTGAAGTTCCTGGTCGGCCAGCGAGGGTTCCTTTGTAAGTTCGAATCGCAGGCGGGGCAACTTCTGTCAGCACACCATTGCCAGTATCGACCAAGACCTTGAAGTGCTCGCCACGGATTGATGTTTTATCAAGAACAATACTCGTCGCCACACCATCAATCGGCATTGAGAATTCAATGTGTGCAGGAAGGTCTCCTGGGAGCGTTGGGGTGAAGAGTTGGAATTGCGATAGTTCGGCAATCGTAATATCGATTGCACTCGGTCGAATTGCTTTTTTCGAAACCTCCGCTCCAGCTTGCAAAGCGCCTAGAGCGATGAGTGCGACCAAAGACATGGCGAGGGCGCCAGCAGGGCGTCCGAAGTGTGGGGTGTTCATATATCAAATATAGATCGAGAAAAGAACTCCGCCATTTAAAGTTCGACTTTTCAATAAAAAAACCACCCGGCGCAAGCCGAGCGGTTTGAAAATACAATTCAATTTAGATCGAAACTTAACCTGTCCATGCAGCGAGAAGAACCGCAAGGTCTGGACCATCGGTGAATCCGTCGCCATTGGTGTCACCACAAGTTGTACCCCAACAGGCGAGAAGCGAAGCCAAGTCAGCGCCATTGATAGATCCGTCACAGTTGAGGTCGCCAGTAGCACAAGGGGGCGTATAAGGCGTTGGCTTATATCCAAGCACAGCAATAGATGTCGCTGGACTTGCAGTTGTCGCAGGCTTGTAGATGCCAACCGTCAGAACTGAAGAAGCACTTGTTGGCGCGGTGTTCGCATCAAATTCGAAGGTGTGCATGGTATTCCAGCGGATGGAGTGCGCAACCGATTCGCTTGCTGCAGCGGGGCATGACCACTTCAGCACACCACCAGTGTTTGTTGATGTCCATGGAGTATTTGCAGCGGTATCACCGGAATGATTGAATGGGGCAAAAGCCGTGATGTTTGTGACAGTCACACTCGGATCAACGGGGACCGAGAAGTAACTTCCGTTGCGGTCGCTGTTGAAGTTCGCAACGGCGTATGCATAGTGATATGTTCCGTCGGCGTTCAGGAACGCACGACTTGCAACAATGAATCGTCCGTCGCCAGCGACGTCATAATCCCGAGTCGCGACATCTGAGAATTGGTTCTGCCAATAGTAGATCGCAGGAATCATCTGGACAGTTGCGCCAGTTAGAGTCAGGGGGTAACCAGTCGAAGTGGAATAAGTTGAGCCAACAGTGACTGTTCTATAAGATGCGTTATTGGCGGAGTTTAGTGATGCTGCATCTTGGGGCTGGATATACATTCCTTCAACCACATACTTGGCGCCAGTGTTGAGAGTTGGATTGAGGTCATCCTTTGGAACTGTGAGTCGGCAGCGAATGTTTGAGGGATATCCAGTTGGAATCGCAGGGTTCGCATAGGTTCCGGAGTAAACCCCCGTTGCAGCATTGACTCCCCAGCGGGACTTGAGATCGCTTTGAGTTCCATTGAGGCCCGAAGTGTATGGATCGGAACAGCCAATACCAAGAACAGTTGGGCATCCACTTCCGGCTGGAGTGCAGGCTCCGCAGAGAGTTTCTTGAAGCGCACAGTATCCGTGCTTGACCCAACTCTGCCCGACTTGTTTGATGACTCCATTTTTAACTCGGTAAAGATTCTGAGGTATGACTGGATGTGTCACTGAGGGGTTTGGTTGCCAAAGCAGTTGTTGATTTCCAATGTTGCAACTCGTCGTTCCGACGGCATATGCGACATAAGTGGTACCGCCAGTTGCGGGCCAAATTCCCTGACCATAGGCAGAAATGTTTGGAAGACCTCCGACGATCACGTCTGGTCCTGCTGCAACTCCTCCGTCATTACCGCCACCAGGAAGCGCAATCGCATCCATTTGGCCGATGAAAACGGCAAGTCCACCAAGTCCAAGTGTTCCGATGATTGTTCCAATTTTCACGGTCATTTCTCCAGTTATTAGTTTTTTCGTGGGAGTCAATAAAACAAACCTTGCACTGTAGATTAGCCCAAGAAAGGCGATGAGGCAACAAATCCTTCACATTTTCCCCATATTGCCTCGCTTCGGGTGGCTCTGAGAGAAAAATGCAAACAAACAGGCTGCCAATAGTTAACGCGACCAGTTTGCCAATAGAACTGTAAGGTCAAGACTGTCCGAAAAGCCATCGCCATTGAGGTCGCAGGCAGGGGTTGCACTCTCCCAACAACTGAACAGATAGGCCAGGTCCATGCCATTCACAGCTCCATCGCAGTTGATATCGCCTGAAGCGCAAGGAGGGATGTATGGGGTTGGCTTATATCCAAGCACCGAAATGGATGTCGCTGGACTTGCAGCAGTAGCAGGCTTGTAGATGCCAACCGTCAGAATTGAGGAAGCGCTTGTTGGCGCGGTGTTGGCATCAAACTCGAAGGTGAACATGGTATTCCAGCGAATGGAGTGCGCGACCGATTCGCTTGCTGCGGCGGGGCATGACCAGGTCAGTACGCCACCGGTGTTTGTTGATGTCCATGGATCATTTGATGCAGTGTCGCCCGAGTGGTTGAATGGGGAAACAGCCGTGATGTTTGTGACAGTCACACTCGGATCAACGGGCACCGAGAAGTAACTTCCGTTGCGGTCGCTGTTGAAGTTCGCAACGGCATATGCATAGTGATATGTTCCGTTGGCGTTTAAGAAGGCACGGCTTGCAACAATGAATCGTCCGTCGCCGGCTACGTCATAATCGCGAGTCGCAACATCTGTGTGTTGATTCTGCCAATAGTAAATCGCAGGAATCATCTGGACAGTTGAGCCAGTTAGAGTAAGGGGGTAACCAGTCGTAATGGAATAAGTTGAGCCAACAGTGATTGTTCTGTAAGAAGCGTTGTTTCCAGAGTTTCCTGCTGACGCATCTTGGGGCTGGATATACATTCCTTCAACCACATACTTGGCGCCAGTGTTGAGAGTTGGATCGAGGTCATTCTTTGGAACTGTGAGTCGGCAGCGAATGTTTGAGGGATATCCAGTTGGAATCACAGGGTTCGCATAGGTTCCGGAGTAAACGCCCGTCGCAGCATTGATTCCCCAGCGGGACTTGAGATCGCCTTGACTTCCATTGAGGCCTGAATCATATGGATCGGAACAACCGACACCCAGAACTGGCGGACATCCACTTCCCGCTGGAGTGCAGGCTCCGCAGAGAGTTCCTTGAAGTGCGCAGAATCCGTGCTTGACCCAACTCTGCCCGACTTGTTTGATGACTCCATTTTTAACTCGGTAAAGATTCTGAGGTATGACTGGATGTGTCACTGAGGGGTTTGGATTCCAAAGCAGTTGTTGATTTCCAATGTTGCAACTCGTCGTTCCGACGGCATATGCGACATAAGTGGTACCGCCAGTCGCGGGCCAAATTCCCTGACCATAGGCAGAAATGTTTGGAAGACCTCCGACGATCACGTCCGGTCCTGCAGCGACTCCACCGTCATTACCGCCACCGGGAAGTGCAGTCGCATCCATTTGGCCGATGAAAACGGCAAGTCCACCAAGTCCAAGAGTTCCGATGATTGTTCCAATTTTCACGGTCATTTCTCCAGTTATCGATCTAAATTTGAAGCGGAAATGCAGTTAGATACTGCAATAGCAGAATAGCTCATAAATTTTCGTTCGGCGATAAAACTATTTCATAAATCAAATTAGTGCATTCGCAAGCTTGCAACATCACTGTCCCCAAAAAGGAAGAAGCCCACCACCTATAAACAGGTGGTGGGCTGAAATCGCTTCCCAAATTACCTAAGTCGAGACTACTGTCCGACTTGGTTTATAACCGAATCCAACCGAGTCGGGCTTTAGGCGCGACGACGGCGTCCGACGAGACCGGCAAGTCCAACCAAGGCGATTGCGCCTGGAGCTGGTTGACCGATCGTGAAACTTCCGTAGCCGAACTGAGCAACGGTGGATCCGAGGTATGCATAGCCAAGGGTCATGTTTGCTGTATAAAGATTGTTATCGTCAGCTGCAATACGTGCGATCTGCATCAAGCGAACTCTGTAGGTTCCGCCGACGAGGTTCTGCGTTCCTGGGGTTGCGTCATACCAACCAGCGTTGGTGTTTGGAGGAGAAATGCCACCAGCTTGTGGTCCATATGGGGTTCCGAACGATGGATCCAATGCTGTTCCCCAACCATTGCCAATGCCCTGCATGGTGACAAAGGAATCGGTTGCAGATTGGGCTGTGGACATTGCAGCAGCGTCACCAACCCAAGTTCCCATGCTGCCGAAAACGTCAGGATATCCGTCGCCGTCTGAATCGACGTCACCCTGGAAATTGTCGTTATGAACAGCGTTCATAATGCCAGATGATCCAGCAGCAATCTGATTGCCTTCTGGAGTCGAATCGGCCTTTCCGAAGTCGAACACATTCAAGACGCGTTGACTGGAACCATTGGCTCCAGCACCGGTAGTGTTGAAATTGGCATAGATCTTATAGATGTTACGACCACTAACGGTGGTCATTTCGGTAGTCCAGCCAGTAAAGGCTGCGCCTGCGGACGAAGAGATGAGCGCAACTGCGCCGATGAGAGCAAGAGATTTCATGTTTGGGAACCTTTCGAAAAATAGGGAAGCGATACAAGATCGAAACACGTCCCTTTTTCCAGACTCTCCAATCACAAAGTAGCCCCAAAAATTGACTCGTCAAATTTTGTGGCCAAATATTCAATGAATTTTTCGTTTATTCAGCAAATGCCATGGCTTTGGAAAGCCCGCCCGTCAGCAGAAGCGCCGATGCCGCAGAGACTTCAACAAGTGCAGTTTTTCCGATAAATGACCCTGCTTCTTGCTCGTTTTTGCATTCAAGTGCAAAAATGAGGTCTCCAGCCGTTCGGCCAATGCACTGAAATGACGTCGTTTGGGCTGGGGAAGATCCATGGGAGGATTGAATTTCCTTACCCATGATGGTTATAGGACTCGCATTTGAATTTGCGTTTTTTGCTCTCTCGAAAGTTCTGACCTCATCAAAGAGCACTTCAACTTGGCGTCCGATCCATTCTTTATGAGTCGCGTGCGAAACATCGGTTTGAATTGCAAGCAGCTGGTTGTTTCGAAAACGCTTCACATCTTCTGGAACATCGTCCTTCAATCGATCGAACGCTGTTGTTCCTGGACGAGGAGAATATTTGAAAATGAAATTGTTCTTGAATGGAAGTCGCTTGACGAGCGCGCATGTCATCTCGAAATCCTCGTCGGTCTCGGTTGGAAATCCAACGATGAAATCTCCAGCAAGACAAAGGTCTGGCAACATCACAAGCGCGCGATTTACGAAATCCAAATACTCGCCAACGGTATATCCGCGGTTCATCATTTTCAGAATGCGGTCCGATCCACTTTGCGCAGGTGCATGCAAATAGCGACAAATACGGGGAGAATCGCGCATCACACTCAAGATGTCGTCGCCGAAGTCGCGAGGATAACTGGTGATAAAACGAAGTCGTTTCAGAGCTGGCACTTCTTCGTGAATGCGTCGCAGGAGATCTGCGAATGTGGTTGTTCTCTTGCCAGTACTTGCAGCAGAGGAGCGGAATGCAGAGAGGCCTGGGCCAACCTGTGGCGCTTCGCGACCATCAATTGTCACGGCGCTTCCGTGTTGATATCGATAGTGATTGACTGTTTGCCCAAGCAGCGTGATCTCGATCACGCCCGCATCGACAAGTCGTTTGCATTCGTCAACAATGTGATCGGGCGGACGATGAACTTCCGCACCTCGTGTGTTTGGAACCACGCAATATGTACAGAATTTATTACATCCACGGGTGATTCGGACATAGGCGCTGTGCCGCTTGCCTCCGCTGGAATCTGGGTCAAATGCACGGGAAAGATCGAGGTTTTCCAGATTGTCTTCGGCAGCAGAAAGGGTGATAGATCGGCGACTTCGATTGCCTGCAAGCGCAGTTCGATCCGCAAGCGCGAGGGGTTGCGCAAACTCCAATTCTTGGGCTGCATTGGATTTTCGAACATTGTCGATCAGTTGGGGCAGGCGGTCGAGTTCCCCAGGACCGCACATCAAGTCGACTTGTGGATGCCTTCGGAAAAGATCCAGCCCATCGCGTTCTGCCATGCAGCCGATGACGCCTAAAATGAGGTTTTCTCCCGCTCTTTTGCGTGCACTGATGACTCCGATTCGGCTGTAAGCCTTCTGCTCGGCTTGTTCTCGAACGGAGCATGTGTTGTACAGAATGACCGACGCGTCTTCGGGACGAGCGACGAAGCGATATCCAAGCGCACTCAATTGTCCTTGGACAAGTTCGCTGTCGAGTTCGTTCATCTGGCAGCCAAAAGTTTCGAGATAGACGGGCAACATTTGAAGGGACGAGAGTACTCAATCGCAGAGCAAACTTTGTGGGATTTGCAGCCAGATGCCGATAGATAAATGATGTTAAGAGCAGGACAAGGTATCGCTCTCTGTTCGATGTGCCTGTTGGTCTTGGGCGTCGTCTTTGTCAATTCCGCCAGTCTCGATGTCAGCGGCGACAGCAAGACGACCTTTGACGCCATTCTTGGAGGACGAGCGACACTCTTTGCAATTGCGTCTGCGCTGTGTCTGTTGGTTGGCTCGCGATTGCCGGTTGAGAAACTTCAAGCCGCGCGGGGTGCGCTCAATCCAATCTGGTGGATCATCGTTGCGATCTTTGCGGGCATTGTTCTTGTTCATGTGCCAGGAATTGGTCGCGAAGTGAATGGCGCAAGTCGATGGATCAGTTTGGGGCCTGTGACTTTCCAACCCAGTGAGATCGCCAAGTGGGGAATGCCATTGGTCTTGGCATGGTGGTGCATTCGTCGAGGCGCAAAAATGAAAAGTTTTTGGGGAGGCTTTCTTCCGCCGATCGCTTTCTCAGCAGTCGTCGCAATGGGGATCGCAATTGAAGATTTAGGAACCGCGACGCTGATCATGTTGATCGCGTTGATCATTGTTGTTGCAGCTGGTTGCCGATGGTGGCACGCTGCGTTGTTGGCGCCGATGGCATTGATGGGATTTGTTGGACTGATCATTGTCAGTCCGTATCGCATCAACCGCATCCTTGCATATGTCGATCCATATGCAGATTCGCAAGGGATTGGTTATCACATCATTCAGTCGATGGGCGCGATTTCTGGAGGCGGATTGACTGGTCGTGGACTTGGCAACAGCGTGCAAAAATTTGGATATTTGCCTGAAGGAACCACCGACTTCATCTATGCAATCATCTGCGAAGAGAGTGGAATGATCGGTGCGTTTCTGGTCATTGCGCTCTATGCATTTCTGCTGTGGTGCGGATGGTTGGTGATCGG
>CAMDEL010000020.1 GCA_945896765.1 Singulisphaera sp. GP187 | reverse complement strand
GCAGCGGACTGATTCGCCCTTGGGCTCAAACATGCTGCGCGCTGAAATCCAGCGCGCCGTCCGGCGCGCGCCAAGACAACTACGCGGACTCCGGCTCGGCTTGCAAACTCGCCGGGGTTCAAATCATTCCGCTGCCCACGTTGGCGAATCAAATTCTCGCTCGAACGTTTTTCAGATCCGTCGTGCTTCTGTGTGCGTATCCAGCCGTTGAAAAATTCTGCCGGGCGAGTTCCGCAGGCGGCCGACGGCACTTGCAATAAAATTTCGTAAATCAGATCGTGTCGGTCGCCGAGGACTGTCTGAGCCCGGCGGGATCTTTTCACGGCTGCCCACTTATGCATTTCCGTGGCTGTGTCCGTAACTCAAAATTTCTGTGAATCACCAATTCAGCTCAGGCGCCGCGCAACCAAGCAATCATTCATCTCGGTCGACAACTGGCGATATTGACTCGGCTCGAAAGCAACCCGCCATCCATTGGCGCAAAGATCCGCCATAATCGGCTGGATATATCGATGTCTACGAGGCGAAGAGTTCATCGCAGCTGTTGGATAGAGACGAATCTCCCGCGCACTCACCCGCGCAATTTCGCGGACGGCTTGATGATGCCACTGCAAATCCAAATTGCCAGACTTCAAATATCCATCTTCTTCGAGGGGCGAATAGACAAAGAGCAGATGCGCCGACAATACGATGTCGAAAGACCGATCCGCAAATGGAAGTTTGGGCAGCGAACCATGGAAATATCGCTTGCGATTCTTCTTATAGTCCGCGATGAACAATTCGAGCGCCTGCGTCTTGTCCTTCGAGTACTGATCGAAATCCATTGCGGGATAAAACTGTGGCATCCCTTTCATCTGAGCTAAACAATTGGCGATGTCAGCTCGCCCCTTCGCTTCCAGTTCGGCCGCACTCTTGTCATAAACCAAATCCACTCCAACAGCATTGCATCCGAGTGCATTGACTTCCGCCACAAATGAATCTGGACCACTCGGACAATCCAACACACGCTTTCCAATGAGATCGCTGGTCGACAGTGCGAAAGCCTGGAGATATTCCTCCATTGTCCGACCAAAAAAAGCGACAGATTCAAGATTGAATCGTTGCTGCAATGTGTCAGCTACTCCCTTCGCGCATGCGGTCGACGCCCGCTGGAAATGGGTATCGAGCAAAAACTCCAGTGCGAGGAGAATCCCAAGCAGAAACTGGAGGATAGAAATCGCCCTGATATCCAGCGTCATACATCGCTTTTAATACGGCTTCACTGCTGGGCTCTTGACCGTTGTGATCAAGCAATCGATTACTTTTCGCTCCCAAGAATGAAATAGATGCGACTGGACGACGATCAGCGCGGCCATCAAGCATCTGCGAAATCGTTCGGAAGCCTCGATAAATATCTTCAAGAGTGAAATGATCTCGACCATTGGGTCTCAGAAGCGCAAGCACAAGAATTCGGTCCAAGTCGAACTTTAGAATGTATGGCTCTCGATCTTCTTTCGCATGCACACTGACTGCAGTGCGAAAAACCTTTGCATAACTTGTCGCAGAAGAAAGTGTCCACTGACTTGTCGGCACCAACTTCAGAATCTCGCCAAGAATTCCGCGCATGTTGTCCGAGTCATTCACACCACAGATCAATGTTCGATAGTGACCCTCAACCACATCATCTAAAAGATGCTGCCCCCACATGACACGAATATGGCGAGTTGCTTCCGCAGTTCGCGGATCGCCAGAAGGCAAAATCGTCACCTTCTGACCAGAGACAGGAACTTCGACAAGGCGATCTCCGTCGCCTTCGTAAATCTTTGTGAGCTTGGGTACCGTCGGTAATTTGTCTGGATTCACAGGAGTTGCCATTGGCAAATTATCCCCATTCGCGGCGCACGGCGCTATCCCAAAGAACAAAATCTTTTGTCGATTATTTCACAGAAGAAGGCGTGGCGGGTGGCGGCGAGGCAACGGAACCTTCCGGTAGCGAAGACTTTGGCGCAGAAACCGCGTCATTTCCAGCTTCGAAAAGTGGATTTAAGTAGCCAGTTCTCCAAGATGGCATCTTGAAAACCCATCCAGCCCACTGCGCCGCAGCTTGGGTCAATTTTTCATTTGGCTGTCCAGTGCAATCTCCTGGAGCGAGTCGAATCCAAATCGCATCGCCCTCCTTCCAAAGCCGAGCATCGACAGTGTGATCAGCATCAATGCGAAGAATGACCGACAACTGATTTGGATGCGAAAGATCTTCTGGTTTTTCTCTGCGAACATCTTCGGGTTGAAATCCAGAAAGGAGATATGGCAGCGTTCCCTTCATCGCATCGCGTCTTGGATTTGCGCTAGGCGATGGAGCCTTTGGATCTTGCTCAGGCGGATTTTGCGCAGGCGGATTTTGCTCAGGCGGATCGATAGACCACTGACCATCTTTTCGCGTCATCTTCAGTCCATCAAAGTCAACCTCTTGAAGTTCGTCTGCTGAAAAATCTGCGATTGGTCCAAGGAGCCACGACGACATCGAACTTGCAGATCCGATGTCACCCCCTGCACCGAGCGTTCCAATGCATCGCCATGATTGATTCTCTCCGTTCTTGCGAACATAGACACCAGCTGGAGCTTGCACCGCCCGACCAACGATCAGATCAACAATCGGCTCCGCCAAACCTTCTGCAAAAACGCGGACGCGACGCGATTCTTTCTTCTCATCGGGCCATGCCACACCAAGCTCGCCGTGGCGATCTGGTTTCGCTGTCATTCTCTGCGATTTCTTAAGCGAAATCAGGCCGCGAACAACTTCCTGAATCGTTTCGGGCTTTGCAGGAAAACCATCGCGAGAAGTGACCACCCATCCATTTGATCCACGTTCCGCTCGAATGGACTCTGAACCATTTTCCATTTCGACTGCATTGATCTTTGGAGCCAGTTCAGCAAGATTGACCATCGAATCTCCGATCCCAGTCTGATCGACGGAGTTCGGCCCCGCCATTCGAAGCAAGACTGCGACAAGGACGACAATAAATACAACTGCGATCAAGATGCGAAGAACTTTCGATCCGTTCATGTTGCCACCTTTCGGCGCCAGAAGTTGCGGCGCAAACCAAATGCTAAAGCGAAGATCGCAACCACGATTGGCCACGCAACAACATTCAGAAGCATCAAACGATGGCCCAGTGCTTCTACTTCCTCGCGCAAACTGAATTGCACTTGGCGCAGTTCCTTGCGTGCATCGGAAACTTCTGACTGAGCCGCTTGCAATTGGGCTTGTTGCTCAGTTGTCAGAATTAACATTTGATTTGGCGCTTTCTGCTTCTGCAGTTCATTGATTCTGGTCTGCGTTTGTGCAATGCGCGCTTTCAACTCTTCTTCTTTCTTGCGATAACGATCCTCTGCCTGTCGCTGCAATTCGCGCACGACATCGAATGGCCGTTGACTTGCACCACGTGACTTCAGCGAAAGAAGAGCGTTCTTTCCACAAAGTTGTTCGACGGCGTTGACGAGAAGCGAACCATTGTCGGCGAATGTTCTCCAACCCAAGCTGAGCGCACCGACGCGTTCTTCTTGAATCCACGCCTCATTTCGCAGTAAATCTGCGTCTGCGATGACAACGATCGATGCAGGTGCGGGCGCGACATCGGTTGGATACGCACCCTTCACTTGCCCAGCGAATCGCGCGGCGATCGCATGTCGCTGCTTATCAGGTTTGAACTCGCGCAACAGCGCAGCGGGATCCGCGAACGATCCAAGTTTCGATCCATCGATGATCATCGAGTCCGCGGAACTTTCAATCAGAGGTGTCATCTCAAGCGTCGAGCCTTCCGTCTTCTGCAGCGAACCTGCGGAGAGCATGACGACTGTTTGCAAAACTCCAAACGCTGGATCCTTATGCAAGATTGCATCTTTGGAAAGCATGAGCCATGCGACATATTCGATTGTTGCCAATCCACCTTCCGTGCGCGCGCGCACACGCTGCGCATATTTTCGGTCGGCAACAACTCTTCCAGGATTCCATTCGATTCCCCACGCGCTAGGAAGATTTGCCAAATCACTTGCGCCCCCTCCTGCACCAAATCCGCTAGGTCCGCTTGCCTGCGCATCAGACTCGCAAAATGGATCAAGAAAGAGCAACATGCGCCCGCCTCCAACGGCATACGCGTCAATCGCGCGAAGGAGAGGCTCGCTCAGTCCCTTGGGATGCGCGATCACCAATACATCAAATTTCGCAGGCAATTTCTCGGCATTCGCAGCAACAACTTCAACATCAAAGAGCGTTCGTAGTTGCGCCAAGATCTGCCACGGCGGTGTCATCTGCTGTGAGCGAGGTTCGAAACTCGAATCCATCGGCATACTTGTGATCAGCGCAACACGCGCTCTCGCTTGACGAGACACACTGATAATCGCACGCGAAATGTCATATTCCAAATACGCTTCTTCGGCTGGATTGAGGTATGGAATTCCTTCGCGGCGATCCGTTACGCCGGATACAACCAGACCAAGCATCAGCTGTCGGCCAGCGCCATCGGCGGTGATCGGCGCAATGCCTGCACTCTTCGCAGCGTCTTCGCCTTCGGAATATGGTTGAGGATCAATGGTGTTCACCTCGACTCGACCGTCTGATGCACGTACAAGTTCGTTGAGAAATTCCTGTACTCGCATCGCATGATTGCTGATGACTGGAATGTCTTTCGCTGCATCTTGCGAATAATAAAAATCGATTCGAACTGGTTCTTCCAGTGATTGCAACATCGCCCGGACTCCTGGCGACAACGTATAGAGAGATCCTTCTGTGAAATCCGCTCGCAAAGGTATGGCGACCGCCGAAAGAATTGCATTCAGCGAAATCCACCCCAATAACAGGAAGAAACTGGCAAGAATCGCCATCGATCTTTTGTTCGTTCGCTTCATGTCAGGCGCTCTTTCTCCAGTCAACCACAAATGTAGTTGCGACCATTAACGCGCAAATCCCAGAGGCGAAATAAACCACATCGCGAAGTTCCACAACGCCGCGCATCAAACTATTGAAATGCGTCAGCACGCTGACACTTGCGATGGCTTCCACAGCACCGGGAGACATCCAATCTCGAAAGAAGTTCAGCACGAGCGGGAATCCCGAAAGCAGCACGAGAAAACAGGCGACGATCGTGACTACGAATGCGATCACTTGATTTTTCGTCAGCGCAGAGACGAATCCACCGATGGCCAGAAAGATTCCCGCAACCATCGCAGATCCGATGTATCCCGCCACGATGACTCCTTGATCTGGATCACCCAACCACGAAACTGTAATCCAGATTGGCGCTGTCAACGCAAGTGCGACCAATGAAAAAAACCAAGCTGCAAGGAACTTACCTGCAACTGCATGCCAGAGTGGAATTGGGAGTGTTGTAAGAACTTCGATCGTGCCCAGTCGTCGCTCTTCAGCCCAGAGTCGCATCGAAAGCGCAGGCGCGAGAAAGAGAAAGAGCCACGGAACGAATTGAAAAAACGAACGCAAATCGGCTTGACCACGCTCGAAGAGTCCGCCCATCGAAAAGCTGAAAACGCCCGACATAAACAGGAAAACCACTAAAAAAACAGCTGCAAGCGGCGTTGCGAAATACGCGCGAAACTCGCGGCGAAAAATCACCTGCCAAGGGCTCATAGCGTCACCTCTGCCGCGGTTGCCGTCAATTGTCGAAAGACATAATCCATTCGATTGCGCGTGACGCTCGCGGGAGCGATCAATTCGAATTCTTCTGGCGTTCCATCAAAGACCACTCGACCGGATGCAATGACAACTGCGCGCGTACAGACCGCTTCGACTTCTTCAAGAATGTGCGTGGAAAGAACGATCGCTTTCGTAGAACCCATCGCGCGAATAAGTTCTCGCACTTCGTGCTTCTGATTCGGATCGAGTCCATCTGTTGGTTCGTCCATAATCAAGATAGGCGGATCGTGAATGATCGCCTGCGCAATTCCTACTCGCCGCTTGAATCCTTTTGAAAGAGTTTCGATTACTTGATCAAGCACGCCACGCAAGTGCACACGCCCAGCGACTTCATCAATCTTCCCTGCAATCTCTCGACGAGCGATCCCCCGCGCACGCGCGATGAATTGCAAATAATCGCGCACAGTCATTTCGGGATAGGCGGGCGCACCTTCGGGCAAATAGCCAAAGGTTTTCTGTGCAGCAAGCGGATCATCCGCGAGAGAGAATCCATCAAGCAATACGCTTCCTTCGCTTGGATCAAGAAATCCTGTCAACATTCGCATTGTCGTGGTCTTACCTGCGCCGTTGGGTCCAAGAAAGCCAACAACCTCGCCGGCATTGACCTGAAGAGTCACGCCTTTCACGGCATGCAGCCCTGCGAAAGACTTGTGAAGATTATTTGCTGAAATCAACTCTCTCATCTGCAACACTTGACTAAAAATATATGTCACAGCTCGTTCTTTGGCGAGTGGCACGGGTGTACTTGGGCGAAGTACCCCACATCGCTCCTCCCACTACATTGGAGGGCTCACCAGATCTCTCCTTGGAAGGGAAACAAAATGCTACGACTCAACGAACTTCGACTTCCCCTTGAACATCCCGAAGGCGCACTGCGTCGTGCGATTATCAATCGACTTGGGATTCCTTCCGATGATCTTGTTCGCTTTCATATTTTCCGTCGCTCGATCGATGCGCGCAAGCGAGATGCGATGCTCTTCGTGTACACGATCAATGTTGAAGTTCGCAATCAATCCGCATTGCTTGCGCGTGTGAAGGGCGATCGCCGTATTAGCCAAGCTCCAGATACGAGTTACAAATTTGTGGCGAAGGCATCTCCCACGCAATCGAACCGACCGCTTGTGATCGGCATGGGCCCATCGGGACTTTTTGCGGCTCTCATCTTGGCGCAATCTGGTTTTCGCCCAATTATTCTCGAGCGCGGAAAGGCGATGCGCGAGCGAACGAAAGACACTTTTCGTATGTGGGAGGATGGCACACTTGATCCAGAATCGAATACGCAATTTGGCGAAGGCGGCGCAGGAACTTTCTCTGACGGAAAGTTGTATAGCCAAATCAAAGATCCAAAGCACTACAGATTGAAAGTGCTCGACGAGTTCGTGCAAGCAGGCGCGCCAGAAGAAATTCTCTATGTCAATCGACCTCATATCGGAACATTTCGACTCGTCGGCGTCGTGGAAAAAATGCGAGCGAAGATCATCGAACTTGGCGGCGAAGTCCGTTTTCAAAGCCGAGTGGATGACATCAAGATTGAACGAAACGATGCTGATCCCACGCGAGGCCGTATCACTGGTGTCACGCTTGCAAGCGGCGAACACATTTCCGCAAACCATGTCATTCTCGCTGTGGGACACAGCGCGCGCGATACATTCGAGATGCTCGATGCGCGCGGCATACACATCGAATCAAAGCCTTTTTCAATCGGCTTTCGAATCGAACATCCACAGTCGCTGATCAATGAATGTCGCTTTGGCGAAAAATCTCCCAACCCACTGCTTGGGGCAGCGGATTATCAATTGGTCCATCACTGCACGAACGGTCGATCTGTTTATACATTTTGTATGTGTCCCGGCGGAACAGTCGTCGCTGCCGCGTCTGAACCCGGCCGAGTCGTGACAAATGGAATGAGCCAATATTCCCGCAACGAACGCAATGCCAACGCTGGAATCGTTGTGGGCATTACGCCTGAAGTGGATTATCCAGAAGGTCGTTTGGCTGGAATTGCTTTTCAACGCTTCTGGGAATCGCGCGCGTTCGAACTTGGAGGCGGTGGATATAAAGCTCCAGGTCAATTGGTCGGCGACTTTCTTGCAGGTCGCCCTTCGACTGCTTTGGGCACCGTGCAACCTTCGTATACCCCGTCGGTTCACCTCTGCGATCTCTCGAGCGCACTGCCAGAGTTTGCCGTCACTGCAATTCGCGAAGCGATTCCTGCATTCGCGCAGCAAGTCAAAGGATTTGATCTTGCTGATGCGGTGTTGACTGCGGTCGAGACGCGAACATCTTCACCGATTCGCATCACGCGCGGCGATATTGATTTGCAAAGCCTCAACACCAACGGACTTTTTCCTACTGGTGAAGGCGCGGGTTACGCGGGCGGAATTCTCTCTGCTGCGATCGATGGCATCAAGATCGCAGAAGCAGTTGCGATCAGCTTGAATGCGTAACGAATAGTCGATTCGAAATCACCTTAGTCCAATTCGCAAACAAGATTGTCGAATCAGGAGCATCGTCACGACTGCAACGAGAATGATTTCCGAAATTCGAATGCAATCATAAAAAGCTTTGAATTGAACTGAAATACAAAGGAAAAGTGCGTTTTCGTCAAAATAAGGGTCTATTTATGAATATGGAAACACCCCCCATTCGATAGACAACGAAGATTCAAGAAAAAATGGCGAAAATGGCTGTATTCGCCGATAACAATAGTGGAAGCATTGCATCGTGCAATGTTCCCAATGATCAGAGTCAAACAGGAGCTATCAAATGCAGGCATTTACTTGGGTCAAAGGTTGGGCACGTGAACTTATGGACATCATGCTTCTTTTCATCGGACTCGGCGTCCTTGTGCAGATCATCTTCGGCTCAAATAATGTTGGATTCTTTGGTGGGATCACCGACAATCTGATGAAGTTTGTCAGCCAACTTGGTGGCGGCGGATTTGTGGGCCTGATTGCCCTGCTCGTGATTGTTGCAGTCTTCACGAAGCGAACATCGACGACTTGATTCGAAGTCTCGATTCTAGAAGCACTTTTCTAGGATGAATATAAAGGTCGGAGCGCAGCGCTTCGACCTTTTTCTATTCTTGTAGTTTTTTCTGCTTGAACTTTAATGAACCAACAACGTTGCAAGCCCCAAGAAAACTCCCATACTTGCCACATCGGTCGCTGTCGTCAAGAAAATACTTGAAGCGGTGCAGGGATCTGCGCCAAGTCGCTTCAAGACCAACGGAATGAACGCTCCAGAAAGACCGCTGATCATGCAACTTGCGATCATCGCAACGAAAGTGACGAAGGCGAGAATCAAAGCTCGGTCCGCGGGCCAAAGCATCATTGGATCTTCGGGCTTCGCCTGCATCTTGGCAAAGATGTACATACCGATTCCAGCTGTGATCCCTACAAGCGCTCCGTTTGCCAAACCGAGCAACGCTTCCTTGATCACAAGCGCCTTCTCCTTGCCGGGCTTGAGTTCTCCAAGAGTCATCCCTCGCAGAGCAACTGCGAGCGCTTGGCAACCAGTGTTTCCAGATTGACCTGCCAAAACAGGCAGAAAAACAGCGAGAATCACCAACTTATCAAGCGTCGGCTGAAAAACCGCAACGACTCCAGCTGCGATGAATGCGGTGAAAAGGTTGAGCTGCAACCACGGATGTCGATAGAACAAACTTTTTATCCACGGCGTGGAGAGTCGCTCTTCTTTTGTCACACCGACCATCGATCCAGCTTGCGCGCTGATTTCGATCGCCTGTGCTTCAAACATATCAGCACCTCGAATCAGCCCAACGAGTTTTCCAGCATCATCGCAAACGGGATAGATCGGATAGTGAAGATTCAGAACTAACTTCATCGCATCCATCAACTTGAAATCTTGCTTCAACGAAAATGGATTGCGAATCATGATGTCTTCCATCTTGGTCGACTTATAAGCCAAGAGAAGATCACGCATAGTTAAAACGCCCAGTAGTCGTCCAGATGGGTCTGCAACAAATCCATATGTCACGAAAGTCTTCTGAACGATCTGACGCAATTGCGTCACAGCCTCTTCAACAGTTTCAGAAGGATTGAAAACCGCGTGAATCGGCTCCATCATTTCGCCGACTGTCATTTCTGAATAATCCCTGACTGGTTTATCTGACAATGCAGAATTTGTTGTGGATTTTGATTGCGACATCAGGGACTCCTTTGTTCGATACTATAATGAGATAAGGAGTTTTTACAATGTCAGGATTTTCCAAAAGAGAAGATGCGTTCGAAAACAAATTCGCCTTCGATGCTGAAAAGCGATTCAAAGCTGAAGCGAGAAGGAATAAAATGCTGGCACATTGGGTCGGCGAACTTGCAAAGATGACCCCGCAGCAAATCGCTGATTATGCAGCAGAACTCATTCAGCACGACTTGAAGAAACCTGGCGACGATGATGTCCTGCAAAAACTAGCCGCTGATCTCAAGGCTCGAGGGGTGACGATTTCGCACGAAAAAATCCGCGTTGAAATGATGCGGTGCATTCAAGTTGCATCAGAGCAGACAGCGAACGAAGGCTGAAAAAATCGGACTTTCGATTCTGGGATCAACTCATCCCCAATTCGAAAAGAGCGTCGTCAAGTCCGCTCCGTCAACGATCCCGTTGTGATTGAGATCGGCAGGACCTGAACCTCCCCAACCGCTCAACAAGGTCGAAAGATCCACCCCATCGACATGACCGTCGCCATTGATGTCGCCGGCGACTGCTCCCGCGAGAAAACTCGCTCGGTAATGCAGACCAAAGAAACCCGGTTGAAACGGAGGATCTTTCGGATCTGGGGGTGGGTCATTCGGATCAACAATGTCGCACGGAAACTCGCCGCGGAAAACTTGATCAAGATTTCCAGCACTCAGCACCAGCCAAGAATTCGGCGCATTGTCGACACGCATTGATCCGCTTGAGCAAGGTTCGACTTCGAATGCTTGCCGCATTTGCAGCGGACCATCGCATGTTCCCTGAACCACCAACGCCAAGAGCGGAAATTCGGTGTTGAATGTTATGACAGCGCTCGCACATCCCAGTGCATCGAGTTGAAACCAATCCGTATCTCGAGGAACATCGGAGGAAATCGTCGACTCATAGATCTTGCCACAGAGTGCAGCAATTGATCCAGCGCCAACCTTGTTGCAACCGTCATCAAGGCGTTCGTAGCAAATCTCTGGAAGAACGATGGCAATTGGATTATGACCGATTGAACATGCAGATGCTCCGCAATACATGGGCGCTTCTCGTGCGCATGTTTCATCCCAAATGGAATAACAGCAGAACGGGTCAAAATCACAGAGAAAACCGCAACATGATTCGTTTTCGCAGCCAACACTGGCATGAAATTGATCGCATGCTCCGACACTTGGGCAGTTGAAGTTGTCGCAAAGTTCTTCTTCAGAATCAACACAAGCCTGATCCCACTGGAATTCGCAGCAGAGTGGATTGAAATTGCAAACAGCTTCGCAGCACAGAGTCCGAACACATCCAGGCGTGTCGTGTACTTCTTCGCATGGTCCCGCGCCTGGTCCGCACACTGCAGGAATATCGCCAGCCAACGAACCTTCCGCGTGTTCCCACTGTGCAAACCACTGCGATGCAGCAGATGCGTTCTTGAACTTGGGAAGAGTTCCCCACGGTTGTTCCGGCGGATCGTCTGCGACTCCGCCGGAAGTATTGCGATAGACCATAACCGTGTGCAAAGCGATGTCCACTGCGACGACATCTCTATCACCATCGTTGTCGATGTCAATCAGTGTCATGTCGCGAAGAAAACTTCCGCCAGATCTTGTAGTGACATTCACGAATACGCCGCCATTTGCGCCATCGACTTCGGCGATGGTCAACTTCCCTGGCAGAGCCGAACCCATCAACACATCATCGTCGCCATCGTTATCCATATCAGCGGCGTTGACAGTCCACGCATATCCCTCTGTTCCAGCAGGATGAATGACCTTCTGCGCAAAGCGACCCGATCCATCATTGATCCAATAGACGGTCACATTGGGAGAAGCAAGCAATAATCCATTTGAAATGATGTCGATATCACCATCTTTGTCAATATCTGATGCCGCGAGATTGGCGATCGAAACTGTTTCATCTCCAAATGGAGGCGCACGCCATGATTCGCCCTGAGAAAAATTCCCCGAACCCATGTTGCGCATGATTGCAACTTGAGAACCACCGATGGAGGAGGTCGCAAGATCGAGATCGCCATCGCCATCAAAATCTGCGGCGAGAATGCAGAATGGATATGGAATGCCCGCAGTCCATTGTTGGGTCATGATGATCTGAGAAAGCTGAAAGTGCATTGCACCATCGCCCTTCCATATCTCAACCGAAGCAGAGATGTAATTGACAAGCGCAACGTCGAGATCGCCATCTCCATCAAGATCGCGCACAATCATTCCCGCAGGCTGACGCTGAGCAAGAATCATGACAGGAGGTGCGAATAGTCCAGCACCAAGGCCCTTCAAAATCGCAACCCTTCCGTATCCCGAGCGAATACTCGCAAGCAAGTCTGGTGTTCCATCTCCATCCACATCGCGAATCTCCACCCAGTCTGTTTGTGAACCGGCATAAATCAATTCTGCTGGAGCGAAAACACCTGCGCCAAGCCCACGCAACAAAGCCATATTGCCCGTCGTATCGCGGCAACTGACGACGATGTCCATAACACCATTGCTATCAACATCGCCAACCGCGGCGTGCGTTGGATAGAGCAGCGTTGAAATAGGCAAAGTTGTTGGTCCAACAAGCGTGATCCCCGCCATCGATGGAGCAGTCATTGCAGCGCACGTCAGCAGAATCGTTGCAACAAGAGTTCTCACATTCAAAGGATATGCCTGACTTGGCAAATTTCCACTTTGACCTTTGATTACAATCAGAAAAGTTATGCCTGCCCTTCTTCAATCGACAATTCTTGCGCTTACGGCCGCTTTGATATTCCAAGTTGGTGGTGGACAGGCTCCTCCCAAGGATTACAACAAGAAATTTGATGCTTGGCTGAAGACCCCAGACGAGCCCGCAAAGGTGAAATCCAAGATCATCAAGCGGACTTTTACTTGGCTCGATGCGACGCCATCGATCACCTATCGCGACGGCGTGAAGTATCGCGATCCTTCCATCAAGCCTTGGAACTTTTCAATTCAGGTTTCGGTGAATGAAGCGCAAGCGCAGTCAATTGAAAAACATTTCGGCGTTCCGATGGATGCGATTCAGTTTTCATTCACAACTCCTGAAGACAAACTGCGGTGTCAGCGTCTTGAGGAAGAAAAGTTGGCGCATCATGGAATGCAAGTGACTCCATCAGCCGATGGCGCAATGGGCATTCTTGAAGCAAACTATGAATGGTTAGTTGACGGATGTCGAGATGAAGTCCAGCCGATTGCTCAAAGCATCTTGCGCGAAACAGACCGAGTGTTGAAGGAAAGTGACTCGCCGCGTGTCGCCACGGCGCGCGATAAGGTCGCTGCGATTTTTCGCTTCATTCAAAGCATTCCATACGAAACGATTACCGATCTGCCTGACGGCAAAGATCGCTGCGGGATGCGCACTCCCATGATCACGCTGCTGAAAGGCGGCGATTGTGATTCGAAATCCACGCTGATGGCCGCACTCATTCGGTCAAAGAAGATTGCAGATGTTGTGATGGTCACGATCAAGATGAAAGATGGAACAGGCCATGCGATCATTGGCGTACGTGTCGATGTGC
>CAMDEL010000019.1 GCA_945896765.1 Singulisphaera sp. GP187 | reverse complement strand
GCGTTCAACAAGATCATCAATTCGATTGTCTCTGATCTGATCATGCCGCCACTTGGCCTCGCTATCGGCGGTGTTGACTTCAAGAATCTCGAAATCGTGCTGAAGAAACCAATTCTGGATGCCGCAACGCAAATCACTGCCCCTGCTGTCGCAATTCGTTATGGCATGTTCCTCAATTCGCTTGTGGAATTTTTCATTGTCGCATTCAGTGCCTTTATCGCCGTTCGCGTGATGGCCAAGACGATGGCCGCGCGATCAACACCACAATGACTTCTACGCTTCGTACTCCAACCGCACGGACGATCGCTCGCATTGTCTCAATGGTCCTTGCAGTTTCGATGCTGTGCTCTTGCGCGGCATCTGCAACAGGCGGTAAAAGTGGCCTGCCTGAAGAAACGGTCACGCTCAATCAACTCATCTCGCTGACATTTGCAGAATAACTACTGAGTCGATTCTGGGAAGTCGCAACAAATCTTGGGAGAACGAGCGCAGTCATTGGTCGAAAACTTGCGCCGACCCCTCAGAGGATTTTTGAGCAAGATATCTTTTGCACAAACAGAAAAACACCCCGTCTTTCGACGGGGTGCCTGTTCGTACTTGATAGTGTCAGATCGGAATCGACTCAGCGTCGACGACGTCCAACGAGTCCTGCGAGACCGAGAAGCGCGATCGCTCCTGGAGCTGGTACCAGCGTGCCATTGACGTCAACCATTAAGCGGCTTGGCGAAGACCCCGGCGGAGTTCCGAAGGCAAAGAAGGCCGCGAAAACTCCGCTGCCAGAAAAGTTGAACCCTCCGAATGCGTTGATAGACGCGCCCGTGGTGGGAGCGTTCATGACGCGCCAGCCGTTGGCAGTGTTCGCCGCATTAGCACCGGTGAACTCGACGCCAATCCACCAACCACCCAAGCCCGCGTTGGAGACGGTTTCCAGGTTCAGGGTAACACCCGATACCGCGCCCGTATTAACGAGCTGAGTGACACTAGCAGCGCCAGCGCCGAGGGAAGCGGAGGAATAGATCTGGTAGTTGGCTCCTCGGCCGAAGTTGACGCCATCGAAGGTCATTTCGGCGGCATAGATATTCATGCCAACATCAATCAGCGCACCGGACGCTACGAGGCGGCGAATGCCGACGATCGCGCTGTCGACCGCGAGCTGGGTTTGAGCTCCGGTGCCGTCAATCGCCGTGAAGCAGTTCATGTAAGTGATCGCACCAGCGCCAGCGTTAAAGCGGGAGCCAGTTTCTGTGCCGCCGCCGTAGACGAGAGCAGCGCTGGAGGTTGAGGCGAATGCAATCGCTGCGAGCGATCCAAGGGCTAATTTTTGAAAAGTAGACATAAACTCCTGTAAAAGTTCGCCGTTTTTAAAGGGAGATTGAAGAAGTGGAGGCGACCCACGCTTCAACGAGGAATCAACACAAAGAATCAGAAACACTTCACTTTGTATTGCATCTGGCAGGCTTAGGGTTTCTGCAAGCAACAAACAAAGGTCAAAACATACAACCAGCGCTTACGCACTGCCCTTTGTGGCTCACTACATTAAAAAACTACTCCGCAGATTTCACTTTGCAAATTAAACGTCCAATTTTTACAAGAAATTTTTCCCGCCTTCCCCTTTACGGGCACAAATCGACCTTTCGCGGACACTTTTTTCCGCAAGAGCGGCATTTCTGCAATTTATTGTTCGCCGACAAAGGGCGACACACTTTTTAAGTCAATCGCTGATGCCAATTTAGCCAGATAGCCCTGAGCGGGAATTTCAATCGCGCCGAGCGAGACCATGTGAGGATTGGCATACTGGCAATCGAGCAAGACAAATTGACGGGCACGCAGTCGATTTACTAGCGATACCAAGCAAACCTTGCTTGCATCGCGTCCCCCTTCCAGAGGTCGGCTGAACATGCTTTCGCCAAAGAAAGCCCCGCCGATAGCGACGCCATAAAGTCCGCCTACGAGTGCATCACCAAGCCACGCTTCAACAGAATGCGCGTGACCTCGGCGATGAAGTTCCAAATAAATCTGCGCAAGCTCGCTTGAAATCCACGATCGATTCTCGGGAGTGCGATCTTGGGCGCAAGCAGTGATCACCCGCTCGAATGCAGAATTGATGACCAGCTTAAATTTCCCACTGCGATGAACTCTTGCGAGCGTCTTGGAAACCTTCAGCCCACCGTCATCGAGCGGCAGAATGCACCGCGGATCGCTGGAAAAGAAGTCAATTTCGCCAGAATCTGGGTCCGCCATGGGGAAAGCGCCCTCTCGATATGCATCGAGAACGATTTGAATTGGGTCCATTGTTGTCATTTGGATGAACTCCCTTGCATCAGAACAGTAAAAAACAAATCGGAGATTGCAGCAAAAGCCCCTTGCGAGAAGTCGTATTTGTAGTAACTTCTTCCTTCCTCACAGAGGGGCCGTCGGTGACGGATGATCTCAAGCCTCGGCTTGAAATCAGCGGCGCCGCAAGGGGTGTCTTGGCGCGGCCAAGGGACACTCCAGCCTAGAGGAAGCCGCGGCAAGGGTCCCAGAGATGGACGCCCGACCCCGCGTCGAGCGTTTCCGTCGTCGGTTGATCCGACGCGGTGCCAACAGCGAACGCACTGTGGCATCGACTCCCCCTGCGTTTCAAGCCCTTTCGAGGGACTTGAACTTTGGTTCGATCGATCAATCAAATTATCTTGCGCCGAGGTTATTATTCGGCGGTGCATTTGGCCCATGGTGTAACGGTAGCACAGGAGATTTTGGTTCTCTTAGTCCTTGTTCAAATCAAGGTGGGCTAATTTTGATTCGATCGACATCCTTTCGAACTGACTGGAGCGTTCATCGTGACTCATTCTTCCTCAACTTCGCCAAGTGCATCGTCGAGTGCTTCGTCGAGTTTTCATTCGACGACTGCTGTCATCTTGGCCGCAGGCAAGGGAACTCGCATGAACAGCGATCTGCCCAAAGTCATGCACACTGCATTCGGCAAGCCGCTTGTTGAATGGGTTGTTGATGCTGTTTCTGCTGTTGGGATCAAGCGAATCATTCTGGTGGTTGGACATCAAGAAGAAATCATTCGAGCGCATTTTCAAAGTCGATCGAATATTGAATTCGTGCGGCAATCTCCACAACTTGGAACTGGACACGCCGTCGATCAAGCGCGCCCCCTGCTTCTGAATGTTGATCGGGCAAGTGAATTGCTCGTGCTCTGCGGCGATGGTCCGCTGATCACGCCGGCGACGATTGCAACGCTTCTCAACGCGCATCGCACTGCCAACGCGGCGGCAACACTTGCGACAAGCGTCATTCCAGATGCCGCGGGTTATGGCCGAATTTCCCGCGATTCCAAGGGAGAATTCAGCGCAATCGTCGAGCAAAAAGATTGCACCCCTGCGCAGTTGATGAATCGAGAAATCAATCCTTCGTATTACTGCTTCGAACTCGGCGCACTTTTGGACACGCTTGCGCAAGTCGACAATCGAAACGCTGCTGGAGAGTATTACATCACCGATGTCTTTCATATTCTCAAGAAAGCTGGACGCACCGTACATGTCGTCGATGCTGTACCTCCAGAAGAAGTTCTTTCCGTCAACACGCCAGAACAACTGGCGGAGGTCTCGGGACTTTTGCGCATGAAATTCGGATCAACTCAACGTTCAACTCATTCCATAGAAAGTCATTTATGAGCGCAAGCGATCGAGAACAACTGAAAATTTTCGCTGGATCAACTGGACGCGTCTTAGCACAATCCATGTGCGACCACTTGGAATTGCCCATTGGCCAGGCGCAGACTGTCGTCTTTCCTGATGGCGAATTGCTGGTCAAACTGGATGAGGATGTCCGTGGACGCGACTGCTACATCGTGCAGTCGTGCAGCGACCCTGTCAATCAGACCATCATGGAATTGCTTGTATTCATCGACTGCTTGCGACGCGCAAGTGCGCGGCGAATCACAGCAGTCATTCCATACTTTGGATATGCGCGGCAAGATCGCAAAGACGAAGGGCGCGTGCCAATCACCGCGAAATTAGTGGCGAATCTGATCACAACCGCTGGAGCTCAGCGCGTTCTCTGTATGGATTTGCACGCTGCTCAGATTCAGGGTTTCTTTGATATTCCCGTCGACCATCTCACTGCAGCACCAGTCATCAGTGATCACTTCCGTCGCATTCGCGGCGAACTTGGCGAACTGACGATCGTTTCACCCGATGTTGGAAATGTGAAGGTCGCAAATATGTACGCCAACTTGCTCGGCGCAGATTTGGCGATCATCGATAAGCGGCGACACAGTGGGTCGAAGGTCTCTGTGAAAAATCTCATTGGTTCAGTTGAAGGCACAACCGTGCTGATGTTCGACGACATGATTTCCACCGCTGGAACTGTCTGCGAAGCTGCGAAGGTTGTGATGGAGCATGGTGCGAAGGCAGTTCATATCGCTTGCACCCACGGACTCTTTGTTGGCATGGCTTGCGAGCGCCTGATGGAAAGCCCCATCTCCTGCATCATTTCCACGGACACGATTCCCGTGGGACAGCGGCATAAAATGCTCGATTCGAAATTGACCGTCTTGTCAGTTGCTTCGCTTTTGGGCGAAGCAGTGCATCGTATTCACCATGATCAGTCGATTTCTGCGCTGTTTACACACGGCGCGGGGGTCAAGCGTTAATTTTTAGCGTTCATTCTTTTATTTGAAAACAGGAGATTTTTATGAGTCATGAAGTACCCGTCCTAGATGCCCTTCCGCGCGAGCGCTTGGGAACCCGATACGCCAAACGCCTTCGCACCAAGGGGCAACTCCCTGCGGTGATCTATGGCCACGGCAGCCAACCAACTCCCGTCAGCGTTGACGAGAAGACAATGCTCTCTGCGCTTCGCCGCGGACTGCACGTCTTTGAAATCAAAGTGAACGGCGGAACATCCGAGACTTGTCTCGTGAAAGAACTGCAATTCGGTTGGTTGGGTGACAATGTCATTCACGTCGATCTGACTCGCGTCAATCTCGATGAAGAAGTCACCGTCAGTGTGGCGATCAACTTCATCGGAGTTCCAGAATCTGCCAAGCGAATTGGCGCAGTGTTGACGCACGATATTTCTGAACTTGAATTGCGCTGCAAGGTGCGAGACATTCCAGAATCGATTCGCGTCGATCTCACCAACATGGTTGGCGACATCATGACTGTTGCGCAGTTGAAGCTTGCTGCTGGCCTGACCGCCGTCAGCAATCCACACTTCGCGCTCGCTCGAGTCGTCCTCGTGCTTGAAGAAGCAACGGGTGAAGCAGCAACAACTGGTGCTGTCGCAGCCGAACCTGAAGTCTTGACTGCCAAGAAGGAAGACCCTGCAGCAGCTGCTGGCGACGACAAGAAGGCAGACAAGAAGAAATAATGCAAATCGGTTCTGCTCATTTTCGACTTCTCTTTACTGGTCAATCAGCAATGAGGAAATCAACATGAAGTTGATCGTTGGCCTTGGCAATCCCGGCCCCGAATACTCTCGCACTCGACATAATGTCGGGTACGAAGTGATCGACCGTTTGGCTCGTCGTTTCTCAGATCCAACTGGATCTGCGCGCGCGCGCTTCAACGGATTGACTGTCGAAGCCGAGATTGCTGGTCAACGAGTACTTCTGCTGAAGCCGACAACATTCATGAATCGATCGGGACGCGCAGTCGCCGAGGCGATCGGATTTTTCAAGATGAACGCGACAAGCGAACTCATCGTGATTGCCGACGACTTGGATCTTCCGTGCGGAACGATTCGCATTCGTGGTGAAGGCGGTGCGGGCGGCCATAATGGGCTGACCGACATTCTTGCTGCATTGGGATCACCCGACTGGAGTCGCTGCCGAGTTGGCATCGACAAACCTGGCGTGATTCCACAGGCGGATTATGTGCTTGGTCGTTTCACCGACGATCAGAAGCCACTCGCAGAAGAGGGAATCGAAGATGCATGCAAAGCCGTCCAACTCTGGTGTCGCGAAGGACTCGCGGCAACAATGAATCAGTTCAACCGAAAGGTGATCGCCACGACTGGCGATACATCTGCGAATCAATCTTGACCGTTCTAAAAGTTTTTCAAAGAAGTAATTCCAAGGAGTATCAAATGTCTACTGCTACAAAAACAACCATTCGCCAATACGAAGGTATGTTCCTCTTCCCTCAGGCCGTCACCGCTGATCTTGCTGCGGCCTCGGATCATGTTCGTGAATCCATCACTCGCCACGGTGGCGAAATCGTCAGCCTCGTCAAGTGGGATGAGCGTCGGCTCGCCTTTGACATCAAGAGCAATAAGCGCGGCGTTTATTTCCTCGCCTATTTCACCGCACCGACTTCGGCCATCGTGTCGATCGAGCGTGACTGCACTCTCTCCGAGCGCATGCTTCGCGCAATGATCGTGAAGGCTGACCATCTTTCGATGGAGCAAATGCAGGATGCGGAAGGTCAGGCTCGACTTGTTATGGAAGCCAAGCTTCGTAAGCAAACCAACGAGGCTGCTGAAAACGAGGGCGAAAACGCTCCAAACATCATGATGGACTGATCGAAGGGTTGAATCCCCTCGACCGGCTCCATCGCCAGCCCCCACCTTTCGTTTGGGCTAGTGCTGACTGGTCCTGACTGGTCCTGACTTGAGAAACCAATTCCCCGCGCCATAAAAAATGGTCGGGGAATTTTTTCTTGTTTTGGATGTTTCGTCTTGCGAGTCGATAGGATCGTGTGCAGGAGGCCACACTATGGCGAGTTACAACAAAGTTTTATTAATGGGAAATCTCACGCGGGACGTCGAACTCAAGAGCATCGCGGGCAATCAGTCCGTTGCGGAAATCGGTCTTGCCGTCAATCGGCGATTCCGAACCAAGGAAGGCGAGGATCGTGAAGAAACGACCTTCGTCGACTGCGAAGCTTGGGGGCGCACCGCCGAAGTGATGAAGCAGTACCTCTCGAAGGGGCGACCTGTGTTCATCGAAGGCCGGCTGAAATTGGACCAGTGGACGGATAAAGATGGACAGAAGCGATCGAAGATGCGAGTCGTCATCGAGAGCTTCCAATTCATGGGCACTCCAACTGGCGGTGGTGGTGGCGGTGGCGCTGGTGGCGGCGAAGGCGCGACGAGCAATCAAGGAAGCAATTTTCGCTCAGCACCAAGCAACGGTGGCGAAGGACATGTTCCAACTCCAGAGGAAGACATTCCGTTCTGATTTGGAATGTATTCGTAACGCCAGTTCATGAAATGTGACGGCGGGATTTAGGAATGCCTGCGGTTCCCAAATCCCGCTTGTCTGTTTTGATTGGCGCGGAATGCGATGGCGGAATGCGATGGCGGAATTCAGCGTGACATGAGCGCATTCGTTACCCTAATCGCATGAATCCAAAACCCCTGCATCTTGAGAGCCGTTGTATTCACGGTGGCCAGCGTCCTGATCCAACGACAGGCGCAGTTATGCCGCCCATCTATACATCTTCAACATTCATTCAAGAGTCCCCTGGGGTGCACAAAGGATTCGAATATTCGCGCAGTCATAATGTGACACGGTTTGCGCTCGAAAGATGCCTCGCAAATCTGGAATCCACTGGACTGACAGAAGAAGAAGATCGTACGCAAGGTGGATTCGCATTCGCCAGTGGACTTGCGGCAATTGCGACATGCTTGGAATTGCTCGATGCGGGTCAAACGGTCATGTGCATGGACGATGTGTATGGCGGTACGAATCGATTGCTGCAACGCGTGCGTCAGCGTTCGCAAGGACTCAAGGTTGTCTTTGTTGATATGAGCGATACCGCAGCGCTCGAGCGCGCAGCGCAAGCGTGCAAGCCGCAGATGATTTGGGCGGAGACGCCGACAAATCCAACATTAAAAGTTGTTGACATCGATGCAGTTGCGCGAGTCGGTCGTGCGCACGGTGCGATCACAGTGGTCGACAATACATTTGCATCACCAATTTTGCAGCGACCACTCGAATGCGGCATCGATATTGTGATGCACTCAACGACGAAATATCTTGGCGGCCACAGCGATGTCATCGGCGGTTGTTTGGTGACATCACGGCGAGATCTCGCAGAGAAACTCCGCTTTATGCAGAATGCGATTGGTAGCGTGATGGGACCATTCGATGCATATCTCACGCTGCGTGGCGCAAAGACTCTTGCGATTCGAATGAAACAGCACTGCGAATCTGCGCAGAAAATCGCCCAGTGGTTGACCACTCAGCCTGCAGTGAAAACGGTGGTCTATCCCGGTCTTGCATCACATCCGCAACACGCGCTTGCAGCACGACAAATGCGTATGAATGGCGTGCCTGCATTCGGCGGAATGATCACGATTCATTTGCATGGTGGGATTGCAGAGAGTCGGAAATTCCTAGAGCGCGTTCATCTGTTTGCGCTTGCCGAAAGTCTTGGCGGCGTCGAAAGTCTGATCGAACATCCAGCAATTATGACTCACGCCAGCGTTCCGACAGCAGAACGCGAAGCACTTGGAATTATGGATTCGCTGGTGAGACTTTCAGTTGGAATTGAAAATACAGAGGACCTGATTGCGGATTTGGCACAAGCATTTGCTTAGAAATTTCGATCGAGCGCCAAACAGCGAGCGCGTCACTTCTTGTCAGCACGCACACCATCGACCTGGATCCACCCGTTTGGTGTCCAACGATTTCGCGCGGGATCAACGCCGAAGATCTCTGCAGGTGTACCGATAGGCGCATCAAATGTTGGCCCGCCCTCACCCATCGAAATCGCGTCAGACCAGAGCACACTCTTCGGCTTCAATAAACCATGCTCGACTCGCAGAAGCGCGTCGATTGTTTCTGGAGAAAGAGGCGGCGGAGTTCCGTTGGTATGAATCGCAGAAAGTCGATCAAACTCCTCGATTCCTCCAGGCACCTTCTGCATAAACGAATCAAAGAAGGCGCGAACTTGTGGTTTTTTCAGTCGATCATTTGCTCGCCTTCCATATCCACGGCGATATTGAACGATTGCTTCAACCACACCAAGTCGCACGGCTGACCCAACAGAATCAACTCCCCCCGAGAAATCTGCGCCACGCGAAATCTCGAACTTCGACCAGCGCTGTGCGATTGCCAACCAACGCTGACTCGCTTTACGCCCTTCAACAGTTTTGTCATTCTCCAAAGCAGCGAGCCCCAAAGCCGCAGTCGATGCAAGAGAATCGGCATCCATCGCAGCCGCCAAGGAATAAAGTTGCCGCGCAAGCTGTTGGCTTCCCGCATCATTCGATTCGTCTGCAACTTCTTCCGCAAGATTCAGATATTCGGCAGGGTTTGAAGGGGTCAGCGCTTCAAGTCTGCTCTGCCAACGAGCAATAATCTCTGGTGCAAATGCTGCATCCCACTGAAGCGACAGAGGTGCGCTGATCAAATGATTTACTTGAACCTGCAGAGAAGGAACGCCCAACTGAATCGCATCCATCGCCAAGAGTGCGCGAGCATTGACGACCGCTTGCCCCAGAGCAGTTGTCGCAAGACTTCGTTCGATGGTCGCATCAAATACAACTTGATCAATCATGGCATGGTCCGCTGGACGACGAACCTTCAACATTGATGCTTGATCTCTCAACAACGCTGTGCCATTCTGAACAAGCACATGCAGAACGCCAGAATCGTTCAAACCACCCATGCGAAGTTGACGAGTTGAATACTTTGGGTTGATTGCTCGCAAGAGTTCTGAGGCCTCCTTGGGAGGATTCGGGATTCTCATGAACACGGCAATTTTTCGCAGCGTCGTTCCAAAATCTGCAGATGCGATGTCAAGTTCATTCACCCGAGATCCACGAAGGACGATGATCTGTTTGACGATCGATGCACGCGCCGCAGGAGAACCCTCCACACCGTTGGGGTCGATACCGCTGAATGAATAAATCATCCCAGAAAGCGCTGGGTCATTTGCCAATTCGACGAATCGCTCATCGACCGCATCAAGGACATTCAGAGAATTCATCCCACGATCCACAAGAATTGCTTGAGCAATTGTGCGGCTTGCACGACTGGGGCCTTTGAGCGCTTCCTGAACAAGCGTTTGAGCGTCAAGCCTTCCAGGAGCTGATGGTCGCGTACGAAAGGAGCGAAGAAGCGCGATGCGGCCTTGACTTGTCCCAGGAAATCGAGCGAGGCCTTTGCTCAATTCGCCATCGATTTCCATTGAGAGTTGAGCAGTGATCGGGGCGCGCGTTGTGATCGTGATGGACGACTCAGTCGAAATTGTATCGAGCAAGAGAGTCGCTGATTGATCATCCCCCGCTTCCAATTGACGCGCGATGAAATCAAGCGAAGCCATACGTTCAAGCAAGATGCCTTGTCGAAGCGATTCTTGCAGAGGATCTTCGTTGCTTGAAGTAGCAGGCGCGATTGATTCGGGCGGGATTTCTGCGGCAGCACGCGCAACACGTTGCCATCGATTTCGAAGTAATCGACTTGCTTCATTGATCTTGCTTGTCGATGACTTGGTACTCGCACCCTTCTGGGCAGTCGAATTTGAACTGGAAGTTTCAATGATTGGCGCAACAATGGGCTCTTCGACTTTGGCTGACGTGACAGGAACTCGTGGGGGAGCGACTGCAAGAGGGCTTTCTTGACTTGTATCCGCCTTCCTAGAATCATCTTGCGATTGCGTGCTTTGCATCTGTGCACGCAAAACAAATATCTCGACAATAAACCCAATGAGCGAAAGCGATACAAAGGTGACTAACAACCACGGAGCGCGGCGAACGTGTTCAGGATCACTTTGGAAGTCAATTTCGCTTGCACGCTCACTGATCTTCGGCGAGTTGAAATCCTGCGATGTCGAAACCTTTGGTTCGTCCATCTTCATCCGAGCCAAAAACATGTGTGCTCGCCGAGGATTTCGGCGCATCAGAACTGCTGCGGCAATCGAACCAAATTGCATTGGTCTGGCTTGATTGCTTCCCTGCTTGCTTGCCTGCTTACTTGCTTTCGCTGCAATCGCAACCAATCTTTGTGCTGCAGAGCGAATTTCCAATCGAGCAAGCTGTGCCTCTTGACTCTCTGCTTGAGAATGAACAGCGATTGCGTTCAGCCTGCCTTGAGCAGCATGAATGATTTGCGCACGAGAGGATCCAGGACTGACTCCAAGCAACGCGTAGTCGTCTGTATTGATTGGAAGATTTAGCATCTGGCGTGCAGCGCTCATTTTTTCTCTTTGCCTTCCACGGGAATTTTCTGCGATACAACCCCCAAACGATCTGCCAATGCTTTCAACCGTGCGCCACCAAGTCCTGGTCCCCAGTCTGGAATGAGGACAACATGCTGCGTCAAAATTTTGCGAACTTCATCAGGCTTCGATGCGACCATCAGTTCGCACAGATCTGCTTTCCGCTCGAACCACGCGTCTGACCGCGATGGGAGTGCGCCGACCAATCGTGAAAGCGCCTCAAATGCCACATTAAAATCACCAGAGGCAATTCCTGCATCGGCCATGAGTGCAAAAGCTTGTGCATCATCAGGTCGATTTGCGAGAATCTCCTTTGCAATTGAAAGCGCATCCTTCGACATCGTTTGCGCATCCAAACCAATCGGAGGTGCGATTCCCGCAGATGCGTTCGCACGAATGGTGCGGGAAGCGTTCAACAACGCGAGGCCAAGTTGTATGTTCGCCGCATCGGCTCGCTGAGAATCAGCAGATTTTCTTGCGGTCTCCACCATGAACCTTCGTGCGACCACCAATGAGTATTGGCAATCAATCGTTTGCTGTGGGGAAAG
The DNA here is from genome assembly GCA_945896765.1 of Singulisphaera sp. GP187. Lineage (GTDB taxonomy): Bacteria > Planctomycetota > Phycisphaerae > Phycisphaerales > SM1A02 > F1-60-MAGs104. The sequence continues at coordinate 1,896 of CAMDEL010000019.1, read as the reverse complement.
AATTCTTTGCAGAATCATTGACTCTGCTGCTCGAATATAAATCCCCTCTGCAATTGGGCGCCATTGAAGATCCGATATTTTCCGAATCGCTGCGATTGCTTCCGTCAACATTTCAAGATTCTGCGTTGCTTGCGCAAGGGCGATCCTTCGAACTGCAAGTTCCGATCGAAACTCCATCGGTTCCTCGCCCACTGGATACTTCTTTTCGACCAGTTGCAAAAGTTTCTTTGCGTCATCAATCTGTGCAACCGTAGAATCGAGTGCAGCCTCTAATTGTTGGCGAACAACGATGTCCAACGAATTTGCAGGCCAAGCAGTGAAGGGCAAACGGGGGACGTTTAATAAACGATTCGCTTCTTTTGCTCGATCCGATCCTTGCGCGGCTCGAAATCGGCGATAGAGAAGTGATGCCGCGGATTCGCGTAATGGGCTTGATTCTCCTTCTCGCTGCGTATCACGAATCAGACGTTCAACCAAGACATCGTCATGCTCCGCTCCAGGCGCTTGGCTCAAAATTGCCGCCGCACTTCTCGCGTGATTTCCTGATTCGAAGCGTTCGAGATACTCGCCCGCAACTACGAATCCGCGAGAGTCCTTATTTTTTTTCGCATCAGGGCAGCCGCCCTTCGTTAAGCTTTCCACAGCCATCCAAAGCGATTCATCCGCACGATTTCCTGCGAGTTGATTCGATGCAAGCACAAATGATTCCGCTGCTTCACAAGGTTGTCCTGAACCGAGCAACGCCCAAGCGAGAAGTTCTTGAACTGCCGCCGCAGTCTGCCGTTCCTTTGGAGCAGATTGCACAGCGAGCGAAAGTTCGCGAACCGCTGATTCCAAAAATGATTTCTTCAGTTTGGGCTGAGTCGCCGCACGACCTTGGTCATACAAATCGATTCCACGAGCCAAACAAGCTGAAAATCCATCTCCTTGCGCAAGTGTAGGAACTCGACGAGTGATCCGTCGAACAGATCCGAAGTCACCCTGGATCGCAGCAACTGCAACGGCGGATTTTGCAAACTCAAGTGCGTTTGGGTTGTTCGAAGATTCTTCCACGGCTCGCACCGCCGCACCGACCACAGATGGACAATTCAAAGTCTCGGATGACTTCGCAAGAAAAGTTCGCGCACGTTCATACGAACCTGTATCAACAAGTGCTTGGAGATACCAGTCAGATGAATCGGAGAGTCCTTCCCAAACTCCACTCTGTTTCAGAAGCGCAAACCACCCATCCGCAACAGCAAGATCGCTCTGCAACGCTTTTGTCAACGCCATGCCAAGAATGGACTGAGCGTAATACTGCTCTGAAAGAAGATCGATTGAACAATCACTTGGTTCTGGCAAAGACTTCCCAGTTTCAAGAAGGTCAGACCATGCTGCAACCAATTCGGACGCCTGACGCATCCAAGGCGATGCAGAATTTCGTTGCGGAATGGCAGGCGGACGATCGATCCAAAGAAGCCAATATCGACACCATGCCTGAAGGAACTTCACCTCCATCAGAAGATCTGAATCATCATCAATTTCAGCACCAAATGTGATTCTCTGCTGCTCATCGACTCCCGCAGCGAGGATTCGCATTTCTTCGATACGCTTTTTTAACTGATCAAAGAGTTGATCCAGTGACTCGAGCGAATGGAGAAGCGATGCAGATGTCCGCGCTTTATCATCACTGTTTGCCTGTCCTTGTCGCAATCGCTCGATGCCCCGCAGTGCCATGCGATAATCAGCGCGCCCCAACGCGATTTGAAGTTTGAATTGATCTGGTACCCGATCACGACTCAGAAACTTTTCGATTCGCACGCGCAAATTTGCGACTCGATCTTCGTCGAGTGCAACTCTGATGAGTCGAAGATATGTATCCGACAAACGAGCAATCGCTGCTGGACTGGAAGTTGT
>CAMDEL010000018.1 GCA_945896765.1 Singulisphaera sp. GP187 | reverse complement strand
TTCGTGCAGATTTTGGCAGCGGACTGATTTGCCCCCGGGCTCAAACATGCTGCGCCGAGCTGCGCAGACTTGCTCGGCTTGCAAACTCGCCGGGGTTCAAATCATTCCACTGCCCACGTTGGCGAATCAAATTCTCGCTCGAACGTTTTTCAGATTCCGTCTCGTATCTGTTTGCGTGCCCAGCCGTTGGAAAGTTCTCTCGGGCGAGTTCTGCAGGCGGCCGACGGCTCTTGCAGTAAAATTTCGCAAATTGGATCGCGTCGGTCGCCGAGGACTGTCTGAGCCCCGAGAGGACTTTTCACGGCTGCCCACTTATGCATTTCCGTGTCTCGATTCCGTGGCTGTTTCCGTGGCTTGCGCTATGCGTGCAATCTCTTCTGCCACGCTGCAAGCGAAGCATCATCGGTCAGGTCGTACCACAGCGGCGTGATCGTGACATTGTGCGCCATGAGCGCCTCAACATCGCTCCCCTGCGCAGTATGAAAAAACTCCATGCCATTTCCATACGGCCAGTAATACGCCCTGCCCTCAGGCGATTCGCGTCGCTCATGCCGATCAACTCCCGCAGATGTATTCATTCGCACCACCCGCAGGGCGGGCATCGCAGCATCCGCTTTTTCAGTGCGCGGAACATTGATCGAAATAACACGGTGCGCATCAAGTGGATGTTCAATCACTCGATCAATCGCCGCGCGCGCAATTTCTGCTGCGCGTTGCCACTGAGTCCGTGGCGAATCTCCGATGTGCAAACTGACAGCGATCGCAGGCACTCCAAGAAATGCAGCTTCGATTGCGGCAGCGATCGTTCCTGAATAGATCACGTTGATACCGACATTTGCGCCACTATTCATTCCACTGATAACCAAATCTGGCTTTGACCCAGCGCCAAATCGTTCAGCCCAGATCGTCCGCAGTCCCAGTTTCACGCAGTCCGCGGGTGTTCCATCAATCGAAGTCCCAAACATTTCGGCGTTCACCTGAAAATCCCGCGTCATCAATGGACGATGGAAAGTAATGCCATGGCTCATTGCAGATTGAACACCCGCTGGGGCAATCACAACAACTTCACCAAGCGAACGAATTGCGCTATATAAAGCAGCAATTCCTGGTGCGGTTATTCCATCATCGTTTGTAAGTAAAATTTTCATAGGTGTGACAACATAGTTGAAGTAATCGGGAAAGAGTGTTCAATTCGATTGTGGTTTCAAAACATAATTTCGCCCACCCCAGCGCACCGGCTTTCGCGCGCGCAAATCCTTTGCTGCTCTCCATTGAATGCGAGTGACGGCCAATGATCCATATGCATAGGCAAGTGCCGCAATTGGCGGAACACCGATTAATTCAAAGATGCGGCGTAGAGTGACTTGCTGACAGATGAGCGCCAAAAATCCAGCAATCACACCAGCAATACCCAGCGGTACATCACCCAGTGCCAAACCAAGAATCCCTGTGCCGATCGACGCAAGTGCGATGATCATCACTCCAGCTCCAACCACGACGCATTCGAGCCCATAGCGAAATAGTCTCGATGGATTTCGATTGCACGCCTCGATAAAAATCCGCCGCCATCCTTCTCGAAATTGTGCATACGACTCGTACATCCGAACATGCAGCAATTCGTCGGCGACGAAAATTCCAGCCTTTCGGCGAAGAAACTGCACGATTCGACGCGCAAATGCGATGTCTTCCAGAAGATCATCTTTCACCGCAGTGTGTCCTCCGGCGGCGTCATAGGCCTCACGAGTGAAGAGCATGAACTGTCCATTGGCGAATGCCCGTGGCTTCTCTTCATCGTTGACCTTTGAAATCGGATAGATCTTCATCAACTGCATAATCGCAACAGGTTGCACAACTGCTTCGAAATTGCTGCGAACGCTCACTTTTGGCAGCGCAGAAAGAAGTGCAAGTTCTCGCTCTCGCAGCAACGCAACCGAAGCGCGCACCAGCGCTGGATCAAATGTTGTGTCGGCATCCGTAAAGAGCAAAAGTTCGCCGGTTGCCAGCGCGCTGCCTCGATTTGCAGCATTACATTTACCAGCCCAATCATCTGGACAATCGTGATTGTCGATCAATCGGACAACAGGACGTCTCGCACCACCGCCAGAAAGCGCGATTTCTTTTTCCAAAGCCGCTCGCGTTCCATCCGTGCAACGATCAAGCACAAAAATGATTTCGATCGAGCCTTCATAAATTTGTGCAAGCAAAGTGCGAAGAAGGTCGGGTGCTTGCGCCTCTTCGTTATGCGCGGGGATGATGATCGAAACACTTGGCCAAGAAGGCATCGTGACTGTCAAACCTTCGCGCAAACTCGGCCGATTTCGACCATCGCGGTGCACGCGCCAACGCACAAGCAACCAATATGCGGCGCCTGCAAGCGATAAACCACTCAGGACCCAAACTGTCACAATCAACACGGCCATCAGCACAGAGTATCGCCTCGATGCAATGTCATCGCGAACACGCCACACCGCTACGCTTGTGGAGTGAATGGTGCACTTTCGCGATCTCAAGCAGCTCAGTACGACGAATCTTGCACAACGGACTTCGGCATCTGCCCACTTGTCTTGATGACTCATGCCGCAGTCGAATGCGCAGCGATCATTCGAAATGAATTACCCAGCGATTCAATGGGCATTTCGATTCGTGTCATCGCGCTATGCGGTGGCGGCAATAATGGCGCAGATGGATATGCAATTGTTCGCACTCTGCACAGTCATGGAATCGATGCGGTCGCGATCGAAGTCGCGCAATGCCGCCCCGAATCGGATGCAAACATCATGCGCGAATCCGCGCAGCGAATGGGATTGGTTCATACTTGGTCGAATCTCTCTCGTATGGTCGATGGGCAAAAACGAATTGTGATCGTTGATGCAATATTCGGCACAGGGCTTTCACGCGCACCAACGGGCCTAGCTCTGGATGCAATTCACTGGATCAACGCACATGCATCCAAAGGAACATCTATCTATGCGATCGATCTTCCAAGCGGAATGGACTGCGACTCTGGAAAGGCACTTGGCGCTGATAAAGACGTGGTCATCGCAACTCGAACCCTGACAATGGTTGCGAAAAAGACTGGATTCTCAGCATATTCAGCCCATTCGCACCTTGGAATCATCACCGAAATCACAATCGGTGGTCCGCCGATCACACGGCGAAGTCAAATCGTGGAATAATGGTGCGCTTTGTACGCCGCTCTCCTTTCCAATCGCTACCTGACTTCCCGACTGATCCCATTCATTGCCATCGCAGCGGTCGCGATGTGTGTTGCAATGGTTGTCACCGTTGTTTCTGTCATGACCGGATTTTTGGACATGCTCAAGAATTCTGGGCGGCAAATCGTTGGTGATGTCATCGTTTCTTCTGGCATCGCAGGTTTGCCATACTCCGATGAATTTCTTGTCGATCTCAAGGGACTGAAAGACGTGCAAGGCGCGACACCGCTGATCGACACGATCGGACTTTTGCGCATGCCATATCCGCGCGGTAATCAGAAAGAAGTCGCACATGTGCAAGTCTGGGCAGTGGATCCAATCTCGCTTGCAACAGTCACGGATTATGCGAACGATCTTTATTGGAAGCCTGCTGAGAATGCCGCAGCCGCTCTGGCGATGGCAGAAGATGATCCTCGAAAAAATCTAAGCGAGAAAATTCTGACAGATGGAAAGACGCTCATCCAATCGAAAACGGGAAATCCAGGCATTGCACTTGGAATACATGTCTCCATTGGAAATGAACGCCAACGCGATGGCTCATACCGACCTCGATATGGTTGGTTTATGCCTGAAAATGATGTGACTTTGACAGTTGTTCCAGTTTCGAGCCAAGGGAAAATTGCCGAGCCGCGCGAACAGATTTTTCCGGTCGTCAACGAAGTCCAAACCGGCATCTATGAAGTCGACCACAATCGAATCTATATCCCTTTAAAAGAGGGTCAGCGATTGTTACGACTTGACGAGGCTCCGCTGTATGACCTGAATGCAGAACCCGATGCTCAAGGTCGATATCCAGTTATTGGAAAAACGCCAGCACGTGTCACCAAGATTCTTGTCCGTGCGAAGCAAGGTGTCTCTGCAAATTCACTACGCGCTCAAGTCGAAACAGCCTATGCATCATTTTCAAAACGAATCAACGCGGATCTAACTCGCAATGCAGTGATGCCAGACTATGTCAATGTCCTGACTTGGGAACAACAGCTGCGCGACTTGATCGCACCGGTCGAAAAAGAACGTGAAATGATGCGAGTGCTCTTCTCGTTGATCTATCTGGTTTGCGCTGGATTGATCTTGTCGATCTTCTGGTCGATCGTTGTCGAGAAGACCCGTGACATCGGAATCTTGCGCAGCGTCGGCGCATCGAGACTTGGAGTGATGTGGATTTTCCTGCGGTATGGCCTGGTCATCGGAGTCCTCGGCAGCGCACTCGGCGTTCTCTTGGCTTGGCTTGTTGTGCGCAATATCAACGCAATTCACGAAGCAATTGGCAGCGATGCCCCACCAACAATCTGGATTGGCTCGTTCGTATTGACTGGATTCTTCGCCATCGGACTTCTGTATTCCATCTGGCGCGGCAAACTCTTGCGCATCTTGCTTTGGTTGCTTGCAACTCTCGTGATGGGATTGATCGCAACTTTTTTAGCCCTGCATCATGGAACTCTGATTTGGGATCCGAGTGTCTATTACTTCACAAGCGTTCCAGATCAAGTTGATTGGATCACCGCATGGACAACTGCAATCGGTGGCGTCGTATTCAGCGTGATCGGCGCTGCCATTCCAGCATCCAAGGCTGCTGATATTGATCCAGTGGAGGCATTGAGATATGGCTGATCACCAAAATCATTCTGACCAAACTCCCCCGCTGATCGAAGCGCGCGGTGTGCGCAAAACATATTCATTCGGCGCGGTGCCAGTAGAAGTTCTCACTGGCGCCGACCTGATCGTTCATCCTGGCGAATGGGTTGCAGTTCTTGGATCATCCGGATCAGGCAAGAGCACACTGCTTCATCTCTTGGGTGGTCTAGATCGTCCCGATAAAAACGGTGGAGAAATTCTCTTTGATGGGCAACCCATTTCCGTTTCGCATGGCAAGCGTTTGGATGGTTACCGCAACAAAGACATCGGATTCGTATTCCAGTTTTATCACTTACTTCCAGAACTTTCGGTCTTTGAAAACGCAATGCTGCCTGGAATGGTCGGAAATTGGATGACCAACCGCAGCGAAGCTCGTAAATCTGCGAGCAAATTGCTCGATTCCTTCGGCCTTTCCCATCGTCTTGCACATCGACCTGGACAGCTTTCTGGCGGAGAGCGTCAACGGGTTGCAATCGCGCGCGCGCTGGTGAATTCTCCGCGCGTTTTACTTGCTGATGAGCCAACTGGAAATCTTGACGCAAAGACTGGCGAAGGAATTCTTGATCTACTCGCACAGAGACATGCAAACGGATTGACACTGATAATGGTCACTCACGATCCTGCTGTGGCTGCTCGCGCCACACGCGTTGTCAAACTTGCCAATGGTTGTGTCGTCCAGTCATCACCAAGCGAATAAATTTTCACTCAATCGAGACCGCTTATGGGCATGGTCCCCATGAGCTCAACAATACTGCCATGTCTTGACCATCTACGAACAGATCCCGATTGATATCTGCGACACCCCCAGCTGCACCCCAATTGCTCAGCAATGTGGCGAGATCGCTACCGTTGACAATTCGATCACCGCCAGAAATGTCGGCGATACAAACGACTGGGTGACTGGAAGCGTCTGCAGGATCTGTCCCCGCATCGATTTCGTCACGGTCGAATGCGCCATCTGAATCTCGATCAATTCCCAGTCGTGTTTGAGAACCGACTCCAACGAGCGTGTATGTCAACTCGCTGCCACTTGCCGCAAGTGCAAGAAGTGCTGCAGGAGCGATGCTTTCAGCGGATCTGTCACTCTTGAATGTTCCGCCGACAAATGTCCATCCGCGTGCGATACCAGCGACTCGTCCCTTCACAATAAGACCAACCTGATTCGAATTCGCAAGTGTGATCATCTGAGCAATTCGCGCGGAATCATCGCCAGTTCCACCCGCATTGGACGCTGTGGATTGCGCTCCAACTCCGCCATGCGTGTCCGTGCCGAAGCTTAGTAAATATGCTTCGACATCTTTTTTCTGTTGGACACCAGTCGCTCCTGCGGAAAAAGTAAATCCTTCTGCGAGCACTTCTTGCAAAGTCGATTCTTCGCCGTCATGGTCGAAACCAAATCCACGGTTGGCAGACAAGCTTGCACGATTCGCTCCAACATTGCGATACACATCCCGCAGCGGAGCGTTCTTGCGATTCTGTTGTTCCGTTGGATTTGCACCACCAGGAATGTCAATGAGGTGATTCGAACCAGTTGTTCCTGAGTGACACGTGACGCACTTGAATGGACCACCAGGTGCACCAATGCCGAACGTATTTACATTCGTGAAAATGTTCAAGCCCGAAACAGCATTTCCCGTTCCAGTTGCGAGCGCGATGGATGTCTTGAGAGAAGAATCGATATTGCGATTTGGATTTGGAGGGAAGGTCAATGACGCAACATAGGTCGTCATCTTCGCCATCTCGTCTGCTGTGATCTGAGCGTCGCGACCTTGAAGATGGGTGTACGCCTCGTTGAAATCTGCAAGGTCTTTCTTCTCGCCACGCCAGTGAAATGGCTCATTTCCAATGATTCCAAGCAATGTCTGCGATGTCATTGGACCCTTCATCGGATGCCAACTTTGACATCCTGGAACTTGGCATGTTTCATCAAAGAGCAGCACTGAACCTTGCGGATTTCCAATGTCCCATGCAATCCGATCACTGCGTCCATCTGTATGGCACGATGCGCAGGACGCTTGTCCAAGGCCAGATGTCATGTGCGTGTCAAAGAGAAATGGACGACCTTGCTTGACTGCAATGGGTGTTGGATCAAAGAGTGGCAGTCGAGCAATTTCGGAATTAGAAGTTGTGTCAACGACAGACACTGCACCTTCAAAGCGATTGAGAACATACAGACGTTGGCCATTTGCAGAGAGGGCCAATCCTGTTGGACCTTCACCAACCAAGATTGTTGCAATGCGAGCGCCGGTCGATCCCATCGCGATCACATTGTTGCTGCCAAGGCCTGCGACATATGCCGTCGTGCCGGCTGCATTCCAGACAGCTCCGCGTGGATCACCAATTGATTGCAATCGACTGATCAGCGGAACGCTTGCAGTGGCATAGGTCAAGTGTGGATTCAAATCAACAACAGTTCCTGGTCCAGCGCCACCGACAAGAATCGCACCCTTTGATTGAATGAACACGCCGTTGACATTCTGCTCGAACCGAAGTTCATTTCGCGCTTCCAAACCAATGGCGAGCAATGTTCCATTTGGTGCCACAGCGAGTGCCGTCAGAGTCGTCATAAGCCCGTTGATATACGAGATTCCAAGCGTATTTGCGTCGATGACTGCGATGTCGTGATCATGCACGTCCCATGTCACAAATGATGACCAGTTGCGAGCATTGCCGTCCATCCACTGACCTGCTGCATTCTTGCGAACAATCTGATTGACCCTTGGTGGAGTCGGTTGTCCCGCTGTGCGCGTTGGCGAAAACAGATTGCCAGAATTCGGCGGCGGATTCTGTCCGCCATACGGACTGCTCGTAGAACTGACTGAAGAACGCGGAACGATAGTCGAATGATTGCCACTTTCGAAAATTGCCAGATAGACCTTCGATCCATCGGGGCTCACCGCAAGCGCGCGCGGTGATGATCCAGCAATTGTCAGAATTGTCGCAGCAGCACTTGGAGTTGCGGGATTGATGACGGCCAGCTGACTTGGTTGTGCGAGAGAGACGAACGCACGCTGCAGAGTTCCAGCGAAAATCACGTCGGCAGGTTCATCTCCTACATTGATTGTTCGAACAACGCGCATCGTTGCAAGATCGACAACGCTGACCGAATCCGAAATTTGATTGACGACCCATGCTTCCGTTTCCGTTCGAGCGCGAACTGAAACTGGATCGAGACCAACGCTCACCGAACCGCGCTTCTGCAGAGCACCTTTCACAATGTCGAAAACTTCCAACTTTGCATCTGGGGTATTGACAACCAAAAGAACATTGCCGGAGGGTGTCAATTCGACCGAATGAGTCTGTGGGGATTCCCAATTTGTGTAAGCCGACTGCCCCGCTGCCATCGTGGCGGGAAGAACCAAAGCGCACATAAATGACAGTGCTGGGATCGAAATTGTGCCGCGGAAGCTGAATCTTGTTTGCATTGAAAATTCTCCTGCTGCCATTTGGACCATAAATTGGCATAGGGACTGGTTAATTGAAATTTTTTGCAAATGGGTGAGATTTTATCGGACTATGGGGCCGACCAATCGCACATTTGGCTTTCACGCACATTTTTATATGTTTTGCTTGGAAAAATCATGCATCTGGATATCAATCAGAAAGAAAAATTGGTCATTTCATTTGAGTGTCGACCATTCGTATCCGATTATTGAAGCAGTGGCACGCTGAATGCTCTAGGGTTGAGAGCGGCTTCCCCGCCGGCTCCGTACGATTCAGATCCACTTAAGGAGGTTTTCAATGTTTGAACGTCTAACCGACCGCGCACGAAAAGTAATGGCCCTTGCAAATCAAGAGGCTCAACGCTTTAACCACGAGTACATCGGAACCGAGCACATTCTGCTTGGCTTGGTGAAAGAGGCATCTGGCGTCGGCGCCAATGTCTTGAAGAATCTCGGCATCGATCTCCGCAAGGTTCGCCTTGAAGTTGAGAAGCTCGTAAAGAGCGGACCTGAAATGGTCACGATGGGAAAGTTGCCGCAAACTCCGCGTGCGAAAAAAGTTCTCGAATACGCAATCGAAGAAGCACGCAATCTCAATCATAATTATGTCGGTACCGAGCATCTCTTGCTTGGACTCTTGCGCGAACAAGATGGCGTTGCGGCACAAGTGCTCGTCAATCTTGGCTTGAAGTTAGAAGAAGTTCGTGAAGAAGTTCTCAACTTGCTCGGCGCAGGTGGCGACCCAGAAGAAGAACAACCACAGTCTCCAGCAGAAGCTCAAGGCGAACAAGCGCCTGGTGCAGAACGCGAAGGTGGTCCTCGACGAACAGCGAAGAGCAAGACCCCTGCTTTGGATTCGTTCGGCCGCGACTTGACGGAATTGGCGCGCAATAACGAGCTTGATCCCGTCATCGGTCGTCACGCTGAAATCGAACGGCTTATTCAGATTCTCTGCCGCCGCACAAAGAACAATCCAGTTCTTCTGGGTGAAGCAGGTGTCGGAAAGACTGCAATTGCCGAAGGTCTTGCACAAGCGATCATCAATCAGGAAGTCCCCGACTTGCTGTATGACAAGCGACTGGTTGTTCTCGATCTTGCCGCAATGGTTGCAGGAACGAAATATCGTGGACAATTTGAAGAACGCATCAAGGCCGTCATGAACGAAGTTCGACGCGCCAAAAATGTCATCCTCTTTATTGATGAACTGCACACGCTCGTTGGAGCTGGTGGAGCAGAAGGCGCAATCGATGCGTCCAATGTTCTCAAGCCTGCTCTCTCGCGCGGTGAAATCCAGTGCGTCGGTGCAACCACCTTCGATGAATACCGCAAGTACATCGAAAAAGATGCTGCGCTCGAACGACGATTCCAATCCATCGCAGTCGAACCACCAAATGCGGTGCAGACGATTGAAATTCTCAAGGGACTTCGAGATCGATACGCGGCGCATCATCGTGTGAAATACACCGACGATGCTTTGCGCAGTGCGGTGGAATTGTCGGCTCGTTACATCACGGGTCGTGTGCAGCCAGATAAGTCGATCGACGTGATCGACGAAGCAGGCGCGCGATTGCGATTGAAAAGCATGACCAAGCCACCGGACTTGACCGAACTCGAAGAAAAGGTCGAACGACTTGCAATCGAGAAGGACGAAGCTGTCAAAGGTGCGGACTATGAGAAGGCTGCAGAATTGCGCGATCAAGCGGAAAAACTGCGCAAAGAGAAGGAAAAAGTCCAACAGACTTGGCGCGATCGTATGAACGAAACCGAAGCAGTTGTGGACGAAGAAGTCATTCGCGAAGTTGTCGCAAAGATGACGGGCGTTCCGTTGACTCGTATGGCCAAGGGCGAATCAGAGCGATTGCTGCAACTCGAATCCGAGCTGCATCGCAAAGTCGTCAGCCAAGACGAAGCGGTCAAGGCTGTTTCGCGTGCGATCCGCAAGGCTCGTGCTGGACTGAAGGATCCGAAGCGTCCGATGGGATCGTTTCTGTTTGTCGGTCCATCTGGAGTTGGCAAGACTCTGTTGGCGAAGACGATCGCAGAATTTATGTTCGGCGATCCAGAAGCGATGATCTATCTCGACATGAGCGAGTACATGGAAAAGCACACGGTCTCTCGACTCGTGGGCGCACCTCCGGGATATGTGGGCTATGAAGAAGGCGGACAATTGACGGAAAAGATTCGTCGCCGACCATATTCAGTCGTTCTGCTCGATGAAGTCGAGAAGGCGCATCCCGATGTGTTCAACATGCTCTTGCAGATCATGGAAGAAGGTCGATTGACCGATTCATTCGGCCGACAAGTCGACTTCAAGAATGCGATTGTGATCATGACATCGAATATCGGTGCCGACTTGATCAAGGGCGGATCTGCTTTCGGATTCACCAAACGAGCCGAGGTGCAGGATCATGACCGCATGAAGAAAGCACTTCTCGCCGAATCTGAAAAGTTCTTCCGACCAGAGTTCATCAATCGACTTGACGAAATTATCGTCTTCCGTCCACTCATCAAAGATGATTTGGTTCAGATCATCGATATCGAATTGGCGAAGGTTCGCGAGCGATTGACTGAGCGCCAAATGTCGCTCGAACTTGATCAGCCTGCGAAAGACTTCCTGATCGATAAGGGATACAACCCAGACTTCGGAGCGCGACCTTTGCGCAGAGCGATTGGGTCGTACATTGAAGATCCACTTGCGGAAGCTCTACTCTCAGGAGAGTTCAAGGCTGGCGATACGATCAAAGGCACTCGCCCAGAAGGCAAAGATCATCTTTCCTTCGTGATCAGTTCTTCAACGGAAACAGTGTCTACTTCTGCAGCACCCGTGACTGAACCAGAACTCCCTCCAGCTTCTGCATGATCTGATTGATCACGAATCTGATTCATCACTGATTGTTTTTACTCCCGACCGAAAGGTCGGGAGTTTTTTTGTTGTGGCGATCCATGTACTATTCGACCTGCATGGCAATTCGCGTCATCGTTCTTCGCTCGATGCTTTTCATGCTCTTTATTGCATGCTCGACTGCGATTACTTCGATCTTCGCATCTTTCCAAAACGACCTTGGTTCGCGACTCGTTGGATCGAGCGTGCTGCTGGCGGTCGGATGTGCCACACTCCTGCCGATAATGCCAAAGTCCGATACGCAGCGAATCTTGCTGACAGGACTCGTCTGGATCGGCGTCGTCGCATTTGAAGTTATTGCAGGACTTTTCTTGATCTGGTCAGATCTGTTAAGCGTGGCATCATGGCTTCGTCCTGAGATCGTTTTCTGCGCAATGCTTGTTTCCTTTGTGGGCTATAGCGCTGCCCTTTTGCCGATGCGACAACTTGAACTCGCATCTGGACCGCTCTTGAGAATTTCAAGATTCGCGACTGTGCTGATTGGCTTGCTCACCATCGGTATCGCTTTGGCGTTGCTCACGGCCGGCATCGGTCCAAATCAGATGCAATTCACTGGAAAACTTATGGGCTCGTGGTTCACGCTGCTTTGCGGCAGCATCGTTCTGTCCTGCTGTGCAGTTGGGTTGATTGCTGGATCTCCGCGCTGGCGAAAAGTATTGGCGATCATTGGCGTTCTAGCGACGAGTATTGGAGTTGCATGTTGGATGTATCAAGTCCTTTCTGACTTTAGACCAGAAGACACATCGATACTTCGCTTGGCGCTTGTTTCGAGCGGAATTGCAGCAGGAATTGGCATATTTTCAATGGGCCAAGCGCTGCCTTTAGGACCCGTTGAACATCGGTTGCTGCCTGGGATCACCCTGCTGACGACCCTTGCCGGATGGCTCGCTGGAAGTTTGGCCACAAAAAACTCAGACGGTCAATTCTCTGAATTGACTGGGCGACTTCTTGCCGCGACATTGGTCTTGGATGGGTGCTTGGTTTTAACAGTGGTTATTTTCTATGTCATTGGTCGACGGGGTGCCCACAAAGAATGGGTCGTCACAGGAGCAAGTCTGAATTGTCCGCGCTGCGGGAAGAAAGCAATTTTTTCTACTGGCGAGCATCCCTGCTCCCGCTGCGGATTCCATGTGCTCGTTGCATTTCGCGATATCAAATGTGCAGGGTGCCAACACGATGTGCAACACCTTCCAGCGGGAAACCCTTGCCCAGAATGTGGGCTTGCAGTCGAGAATTCCGCAGCGAATTATTTATTGGCCGGAGCGGCTGGCACAGTCGATGCGCCATCCTGACTTTCGTCTGGAGCCCAACGAGCGATCAGCGCATTGGCGGTCGTAACAAGTTCTTCACGATTTGCAATAACTTTCGGCGCAGAACCTTCTACTTTGACTGCAATACCTGCAACAATTCCAGCGCGATCAGCTTCTTTCAACTCACTCTGCAATGCCTTTGCATCAACACTCTCTGGAAGTTTTGGCGAACCAAACCAAACGCGCAACCCTTGCGTGGTGCGATCAGCCCCGCTCTTCTCTTGCGCAGTCGAAGGAATGAAACAGACTCTGTATCCAGAAATGAAACCGTGATTGAACCACTCTACGGATTCGATCCAGACCGAACCATCTGCGCCAGTTCCACTGGCAAGCAAGAGTGGCTCTGCGAGCGCACGCGGCGCGAGAATGCGGGAATCACCACGAATCACCATCAACCATCCTGATGAAACTTGTTGATGTTCACTGCGAAAGTCAGTTGCGTAAGACTCTTTGATTGTGACAGGCTGCAGAGAAACAATCATCGGCACGGTATCGATTGATGGCGTCGCAGGCAGCGCGGGCAGCGCTGGGCCTGGATTGTTCTGGGCTGGATTGTTCTGGGCTGGATTGACCGCTTGCCCCAAAGCGATCGCGCTTGTGCCAGCGATGCAGCATGCAATCACATTTGCTGTCAGAAAGTTGTTCAATTTTTTTGGTGCCATAGTTTCGTTTTTCATTTGAATAATTTCGCTACTCATTCCTTCGTGAATTGAAGATCGTCCAATATGAAACGACCGATCGCAGATCCCGCAGTTCCTCCAACTTCGATCCGAACTGCAACGATCTGCGCAAGATTGATTCCAGTTCCGCCACTTTGAAAATCCCGCAAACGAAGCCGAATTGTGCGCAATTCATTCTGCCATCCTGTGCCCGTTCCGTCGCCTGTGCGCTGATAGGGGCGGTTGACCGCCTCGCCTTGTGCTGAAGACGAAACACGAACTTCGAACCCTGCCGCATCGCGCAAGACAATACTGAATGTTGCACCTCCGTTGAGTGACACAGTGTTGGGGTGACGCGTTCCTTGGCCAACACGAACTTCGATGAAATCCATTGCGCTCACATCACCCAATAAAACAGGAACCGCCCATTGCATATTCTGCGCAGAGTTCCAATCCCATGCGATCATCCGTCCAGTATCGCTCGCGGTCGCTCGAATGGATCCGTTGTGTGGATTCGCAGTGCTCCATGTGTAAGTTGCATCGGTGTCACGCGAGAGCGCTTCCGAAAGATTTGCGACAGTCGAAGTGACAGTACCTCCGCAACTCGAGAGGGTCGTGGATGTTTGAGTCTGAAAATTATCGATCGACTTCACACTTGCAGATGCTGGAGGAACCAGTTCTTTCACGATGGTTGTGGTCGAAACGACTCCAGTTGGTCGAAGGGTGGAACTCGGCCGCCACATAAATTCTTTCATCGCAGTTTCGCCTTCGATGTGATATTTGATCCCAGCCAAGATGAATGCCTTGGCAACCGCTTGTGCGCCAGCGTTCAAAATCGCAGTTCCAGTCGGCCCCACAAAGTCGTTCGTACCGCAACAATTGAAGTCATTGTGATCTGCGCCGTGCACATAGACCGTATTGCGAAATCCAACACTTCTCTCGGCAAGATCGAACGACCATGCGATGCTATTCGTCGGTGTTCCACTGACATCGCCGTCGGCGGCTCCCCAGAGAAGCATAAAATTCGCAGCATGAGGATTGGAAGAATTGACACCCAAGAAATCCGTGGGAGAGATTGGGCATAGAAACTTGATATTGCTCAATACATATCCAGTTGGTATGTAAGTCCCATCGAAAATCCGGTCATATCCACGCACGATCCCTTCACCGCCACGACTGTGGCCAATCCAGGAGATGCGCGATG
>CAMDEL010000017.1 GCA_945896765.1 Singulisphaera sp. GP187 | reverse complement strand
GTGTCATTGGTGAATGCGCGCCAACCTTTCAGCCACGATGCTTCGCGCTTCTCAAAGGATCGAAAGGAAGCGCTATGAAATCCGCCCCCAAGTCTGAAGTTTTCGAATGCCCTGAGAAATGCAGGCTCTTTCGCCATTCGTGCGGCGTCATAATCAGTTTGCGAATGTGAACCCGCTCGATTTGTTCTGCGCGAAAACTTGCGCGCTGCTGCGACAGATTCGCGCACATCTTTTTTAGAAAGCAATCCGTCGTCAGCGAGGGCTTCGAGCGATACAAAGAGCGGCTCTCCAGCAAAGCTGGATGTGCTGGCATATGGAGAATTTCCAGGACCAATCGGTCCAACCGGCAACATCTGCCACCATAAAAATCCTGCGCTCGCACACCATGCTGCAAACTCATGAGCTTTGGGACCAAGATCTCCGATTGCACAAGAACCATCAAGGCTGGAAAGATGCAAGAGAACACCGCTCGATCGTTTAGCAAGTACTGGGTTGATCGATCTCGTCATGGCGCGAGAATCCAAACACGACCTGAAAGCGCAGGAACCGAGACGCGTGGAAATTGATCGTCGCTCACAGATGCACCTTCGCCACCGAAGATGGTTTGCCAGTGCCCCGTGCGCGTTCCAACAGAAGTATGCGAGAGATCAATCTGCACTTCATTCGATGACGCGTTGATGGCAACCAAAATATTTTCACCTGCCAGAGATCGAAGAAAAATCCAAGTGTCCTGCGCGTCATCATTCAGCACCGTTTCGAATGAACCCCGTCGAAGCGCCGGATGCGCCTGGCGCAATGAGATGATGCGGCGATACCAATCGAGATGGACCTCATCAACAAAATTCTCGTCGGACTTTTCGTATGGCTCAAGATCTTTCCACAACATCGGCTTGCGGTTTGTTGGATCGTCTGCGCCCCACATGCCAACCTCGTCGCCGTAATAAACCATCGGCGCACCGACATAGACCATCTGAACGAGGGCGATCAAACGCGCTTTGCGATATTCCTCCGACGAAGGCTTTCCCCCGAGATATGCTGGGTTTTCCTGTTCACGGTTGCCCTTGTCATACTGCGAATCTGGATGACGCATCTTGGAAACAAGTCGGTCCGTGTCGTGACTGTCAACAAGATTCTGAAGAACATACGTCGACTCTGCTGGATATGCGCGGCGTAATTCCGCCAACCGTCGATCCATTTCGCTCACATTGATCTTGTGGTTGCGATCGCGAATCCACTGGATGATTGTCTCTGCGAATGGATAATTCATAACCGCATCAAACGAACGACCATCAAGCCATTGATCTGCTCGCTTCCAGATTTCTCCCACGATGTATGCATCGGGATTCATGGATTTCACAAGCGCCCGCCACTCAAACCAGAATGGCATCGCTACTTCATTTGGAACATCAAGTCGCCATCCATCAATTCCATCCGAAGGATCACCGTCGCCATTTGGATCCATCCATCTGCGTGTCACATTGAAGATGTGCTGCTTGACTTCGTCACTGGTAAATCCTTGATCATTCTTGCGAAAGACTGGCAATTCCAAGAAGCCTGCCCATCCGTCATATTCAAATGGTTCCCAAGATCGAATGCTGAACCAATCTTTGTATGCGCTGGCTTCATGCTTCGCTTGCACATCACGAAATGCAGGATGCGTCGTGCCGACATGATTGAAGACGCCATCAAGAATGACACGAATTCCAAGCTTTTTTGCCTCTTTGAGCACCTCAAGAAAGAGCAGATCGGTTGGAGTCCATGTCCATGTCTTGGGGTCGAGAAGATTTTCAACCGTTTCGGCTTTGGCATAATCGCCTTGTGTTCCAAACGATTCATCGACATGCACAAAATTTGTCGCATTATATTTGTGATGGCTTGGCGCTTGAAAGATCGGATTGAGATAGATCGCGTTGATTCCAAGTTCCTTTAGATATCCAAGCTTGTCGCGAAGACCTGCGAGATCTCCACCATAATGACGCGAGAAGACATCCCACTTGTAAAAAGTATTTCCGTTTTGACCTTCCCAAGGACTCGCCCCATACCACTCGCTGCGCCAAGGTCGACAGGGCTGAGGATCATTCTTCGAATCTCCGTCACGAAAACGCTCGAGCATGATCTGATACCAGACTGCATCCTTCGCCCATTCAGGCGTGCGAAACATCGCATCAGATGATGTCGTCAGAGAATAAATTCGTTCATCACTCAATCGGCTTGCTCCATCAGAGAATAGAAATGTATATGCAATAGGATGAGATGGGGGCGCGACAGCAACTTCCCACCAAGAAAACATTTCATCCGATCCGGAGTCGATCATCCTGTCATGTCGCCCATCCTCAGATACGAATTCGACATCTTCAACATCATCTCGCAAGGTGCGAACACGCAAGAGCAATTTCCCATCTGGAAGTCGCTGTATGAATGATGCACGCGCTGGATCGTGGAGAATTCCGCCTCCTTCGATCTTTCCATCGCCACGCAGCGTTCGCACTGCACCAAGATTTGCTTGCGCGCCAAGTCGAACCACGCTGTTGTTTCCCCCTTGGCCGTCACTGATGACTTGATCGTTGCGCGGATCCGACTGCCATTGATCGCCATCCGCGACGAATTTGTATTGCTGTTGGCCCGCGGGCATTTGCACCGTGACCCGCCACACACCGTCATCGCCACGCGACATCGCTGTCGCCTGCGTGTTCCATCCATTGAACTCGCCCGCAAGATTGACTCGCTGCGCTGGCTTTGTTGATTGAAAACTGAATTGACATTCGAATGTTCCGTCTCCAAGTGGTCGCACTTCGACAGATGGCGGCTTGGAAAATTGGTTCGCATTTACAGAACTCGTAATCTTTGCTTCACGCGGGGGCCACTGAGTGGGTAGATTCGATTTCGACTGCTGAAGAATTGACGCAATGCACAGACTCGAAATCAAGAGCGTGCAAAGAACAAAAACAAAAAAGCTGCGATAGCCACGCTGAAACATAATCATCATGTTATAGATCAAGAGCCGAAACACCTCTACGATGATCCTCAATTCACTCGTCGAAACTATGCTTGCATCTGTATGCTTCAAACCAGCGCCCGATTGATCCGAACACTGCTCGCCGTCATGGCTGCACTCTTTGTGATCTGGGCATTCGTGACTGTTGCGGTGCGAGAAGCGCGACGATTTTGGAAGGATGACAACCGCACAGAAATCGTGGTGATGCATTGGTCTGGCGAAGGCGGCCAAGAAGAAGACCAAATCGTAGAGGACGCTCTTCGCCAATTCGAGCATGAAAACCCCACGCTTCGCGTTCGCAGAATCAATCCTGGCGATGCGGGCAGTTTTTATACAAAACTGCAAACGATGATGGCGTCTGGAGATCCTCCCGATGTTTTCTATGTTGGTTCGGAGCGATTGCCAGCATTTGTTTCACTTGGATTGCTTGCGCCACTCGATGACTTCCTGAAGCGTGATTCGCAGCTGAATGTGAAAGATCGAATCATTCTTGAAGACTTCTATCCCGCGACTGTGAAGGCGTTTCAATATGACGGAATCCAAAGCGGAGAAGGTGCGATTTATGGAATTCCAAAAGACTTCACCACCGTTGGTTTCTATTGGAACAAAGATCTTTTCGCTCGTGCTGGTCTTGCGCCACCATCGCAGAATTGGACATGGGATGAATTTATCGCCGACGCTCGTGCGATCGGCAAACTGCCTGATTGCACTGGTGCAGAATTTGTGACATGGCCTGCGATGATTCGCGCATATCTGATGACCGAGGGAGTTGATGTCAAGGGAAGTTCATTCGATGAACTAACAACATCCAATCCAGAAGTTTTCAATGCACTGGATCGACTTCGCTCGTGGCGGCACGACGAAAGCCATACGCTGACAAGTGGCAAGAGCAAGATTGCAAGTGGATCGAGCGTTTTTCTGACTGGAAAAATTGGACTTGCTGGACCATTCGGTCGCTGGGTCGTACCGAGTTATCGCAAGATTGCACCTAGAAACCAAGGTGGATTTGAGTGGGACTTCGCTCCCTTGCCGCGCGGCAAAGTCGACAGCAATATTGTCCTGACTGTCTCGTGGTCAATCTCAAATCAAAGCAAGCATCCGCAAGAAGCGTGGTCGCTTGTTCGATTTCTCTCTGGCGAACCAACCCAGCGTGCGCTTGCCCGACTTGGACTTGCGATACCAACAATTCGCGCTGCGGCGAAAAGCGAATCGTTCAACGATCCAAATCAAGAACCTGCGAATGACACTGGCTTTCTGACTGCGGCAGATCATGCGCGTATCGTTGATTGGCCCACAAATCCGCAGTTCGAGGCGCTCTTAGGATCGCGTCTGGATCAAGGGCTCAAGACGGGCGATCTTCCGCTGACACAAGCGATTACAAACTTCGAGCGCGACTGGCGAGTGGAATCGCAAAGCCCGCTTCGCAGTGATTCTTTTCCCGCGATGCCATGGACCGCACTCGGGTGGATCGTACTGCTCGCATCACTTGCAGGACTCGCCGTGTGGGTTGCGATTCTTCGCCGCGGAAATCTTCCCGCGCATCAGCGATCGGAAGAACGCGCAGGATATTTTCTCGCATCACCGTGGATTGTTGGATTCGCCCTGTTTATGGCATTTCCAATTGTCATGAGCATGGCTCTGGCATTCGCCCGCTGGAAAGGAGTCTCGCCGCTCAGTTCCGCGGAATTTGCAGGCACTGCGAATTTCCAACAACTTTTTCAATTTGACCAACGCTTTCGCACCAGTCTTGTCGTCACTGCCTATTACGCAATTCTCGCAGTTCCTGCGGGGCAAATCCTCGCGCTGCTCGCGGCTCTGCTGATGAATGCGCGTGTGCGTGGCATCCATCTCTTTCGTGCGGCGTGGTATCTGCCAAGCGTGCTCGCTGGTGTTGGCGTCGCGGTTCTTTGGCGGTGGATCTTTGATTCGGATGGCGGACTGATGAATGCGGCGTTGCAACCGCTGCTCACGCCACTCGGCCTAACTGCGCCTGAGTGGTTCGGACAAGACGCCGCGATATGGGGAGCGCCAGCATTCGCGTTGATGAGCCTCTGGTTTGTCGGCGGCACGATGATTGTTTTTCTCGCAGGCCTTCAGCAGATTCCAATCGAACTCTATGAAGCTGCATCAATCGATGGCTCTGGACGATTGAGACAATTTTGGTCGATCACTCTGCCGATGCTCTCGCCGATCATCCTCTTCAACGCAATCATGGCGATCATCGCAAGCTTCCAAGTTTTCACCCAAGCATTCGTGATGACTGGCGGCGAGCCTGGTGATCTCACGCGATTTTATGTTCTTTATTTGTATAACCAAGGATTCGAGTTTTATGAAATGGGATACGCCAGCGCAATGGCATGGATTTTATTGTTGGTCGTGCTTGCACTCACCGTGATTGTTTTACGCACGAGCAATCGATGGGTGCATACCGAAGGACAGAAGTCATGAACCGAACTCGTTGGAAAATCTGCCAGTACGCAATCCTGCTTGCGGGCGCGACAATATTGCTTCTGCCGTTGTGGTGGATGCTGGTCGTGAGCCTCGAAACTCCAGAACGTGCGGGTGCTGCAATCACAGGTGGAATCGGTCTCTCGCTTTGGCCACCATCGCCACAGTGGGGCAACTATCCACAAGCACTGAGCGAAATGGGTTCGGTGCCGTGGCAGGGATTTCTCAACGCACTTGCGAATTCGATCGTCGTCACTGTGCTTGTGGTGATCGGCACTGTGCTTTCAAGCAGTCTCGTCGGTTTCGCATTCGCACGCATTCGCTTCCGCGGCAGTCGCGGACTTTTTCTTTTGATGCTCTCAACAATGATGTTGCCTGGACAAGTGACGATCATTCCTCTCTTCTTACTCTTCCGCAATCTTGGCTGGATTGACTCTCTCCTGCCTTTGATCGTGCCGGCATTCTTTGGCAATGCATTCTTCATTTTCATGTACCGCCAATTTATTGCGCAAATCCCCGAGAGTTTGCTCGAAGCGGCGAAGGTCGATGGATACACATTGCTCGGCATCTGGTGGCGAATTATTCTGCCACTCTGCCGTCCTGTGACTGCGATTTGCACGGTCTTCACCTTCATCTATGTCTGGAATGACTTTATGGGTCCACTGATCTATCTGCACTCCGACGAGCAAGCGACGCTTGCCGTTGCGCTCAATTCATTTCGAAATCAATATGGCGGACTCGAGGACGTGCACCTATTGATGGCAGCAAGTCTCGTCACAATGATCCCGTGCATCCTGCTCTTTAGCGCATCACAGCGTCACTTTATCGAAGGGCTCGCTCGCGGCGCAGTCAAGGGATAGCGCGAACAATCCCGCGCCAGACACGGACGATGTCGCCAAACGATTTATTGCGAACGAACCGGCTGGTTGTAATTTGCACGCAGCCACTGCACCGCATTTTCGGCGTTCTGTCCCTTCACGGTCAACATTCCGCTTTGAGACATCAGCGCATCGACCTCTGCTTTCAATGCATTAAAATCCGACTTGTAATCCGAATTGGTCATCGTCAATGGATTTGCTTGAAGTTCACTCACCATCTTCTTCGCATAGGAAGTTGCGTCACTCGCCTGCCGATACAACTGCAAGACCAAGGTCCATGCGTCGATCGCGGTATCAGAGTTCTTCCGCCATGAAAACGTGCCTCCAGAACTTGAACCCCAACCACCTCTGCCCCAACGCCGCGAATAGGAACCCTGAAATTGCTGGCGACGCGGATCCGCTTCACGAGCGAT
Source organism: Singulisphaera sp. GP187 (assembly GCA_945896765.1). Classification (GTDB taxonomy): domain Bacteria; phylum Planctomycetota; class Phycisphaerae; order Phycisphaerales; family SM1A02; genus F1-60-MAGs104. Next base: position 7,917 of record CAMDEL010000017.1, on the reverse strand, counting down.
TTCTTCTGCTTCGATCATTGCGCCAGTCAAATTGCGCGCGGTCTTGATTGCAGTGAATCCATCTTTGAGTGTGAAATGCCACTTGTCTAAATCCTTGCGCTTCGAAGTCTGAATCTCCTGCACGATTTTTTCGCCTACACCAACTTGGACCTGCCAACTCTTGACTCCGAGTGCCGCTCCAATTTGATCAAGACCACCTGTCACGTTGCAAGCGATCCCTGCAGTCACCATTTGCGCTCCAGTCATTCCAGTGACCGAATCTTTTCCGCTACTCAATTGAACTGACTCGACACCTGAAGGCGCACTTTCGCCGGCTTCTGGACAACCATCACTTCCCCGCCAGAGAAAAAGATCTACTGTTGGATCGAGGAGACCTTTCAATACAGACTTCAAATATGGACGATCCGTTGCGCGAGATGTAATCAAGGAAAGATTTGTTCGAATCTGATCTGAGATATTCGCTTCGAGCAGATCCGTTCCAGGCGCCCAGTCCATAACGATCTCATCCGCTGATGGGTTGAGAACCATCAAATAATCGCAGAACACTGGTAAGACCGCACCAGGACCTCGCGCAGAACCAAACACACCGATGACAGGCATTATCTTTCGAATTCTTATGATTTGATCTACGAGAATGGCAGTATCTGCCTGCGTTCCACCAGTGATATCGAATTGAATCACAAGTGCATTCACGCGGCGCGATGCTGGCGAACCTTTAATGAATACTTCCAGCGCTTCTGTAATAGTGGCATCACCAATCTCGCCTATGAGAGGAAGAATTGCATAACGCAATGTTGTTGACAGCTTGCGATCGCGTGGACACTTTGATGTCGGGGGCACTGCTTCCATCGGACCGTCAGGTGCGACGACTTCCGTTGGCGGCACGGTCGCTGGTGGCAGGTTGGTTGGCGACTGCGCATTGGAAGTTTGCGATTGAACACAAAGAACAAAGGCAAGAAGATTGATTGTGATTGGATAAATCATGTGGGTCAACTGTTTCATGGAAGTGATGTTGTACCTCATCTCGCCCGATAGGTAACCTCATCACTTCCATGGCAACAGTTGAATTGAAAGCGGTATCGAAGATTTATGGCACAACGGTTCGAGCTGTTGATTCAGTCGATTTATCGATTGCGAATGGCGAATTTATCGTCCTCGTCGGTCCTTCGGGGTGCGGCAAGAGCACAACTTTGCGCATGATCGCCGGATTGGAGGATCTTTCTGGGGGAACGATCTCCATAGGCAACCGCATCGTGAATGATGTGCCACCCAAGGACCGAAACATTGCGATGGTCTTTCAGAACTATGCGCTCTATCCACATCTGAATGTTCGACAGAATCTTTCCTTTGGACTTGAACGTCGCCGCACTTTTAAAAGTCGCTGGCGCGGCATTTGGGATTCCACTTATCGCACACAGCGTCACGCCGAGCGCCTTGCGATCACCGCACGAGTCGATGCTGCTGCGCGCACGCTCGGTATCGAACAACTCCTTCATCGTCCGCCGCGCGAACTCTCCGGCGGTCAAAGGCAGCGTGTCGCAGTTGGGCGCGCACTCGTGCGAGATCCCGCTGTCTTTCTCTTCGATGAGCCTCTCTCAAATCTCGATGCGCTACTGCGCGGCGAGATGCGAACCGAACTGCGAATCTTGCATCGCAGTCTGCGCGCCACGATGGTCTATGTCACGCACGATCAAGAAGAAGCGATGAGTCTCGCTGATCGGATGGTGGTGATGAAAGATGGCGTCGTGCAACAAATTGGATCGCCTGCCGAAATCTATGACAGCCCAGCAAACCGTTTCGTTGCTGGTTTTATTGGGACTCCACCGATGAATATGTTTGAAGGACGTCTTGCAAGGGACAGCACTGGCGGCTTCACTTTTCACTGGAAAGAAAGCGTTTTTTCGCTTTGCAAGCGATGGGTTGCTGGCGAACTTTCAGCCCTTGGCCATGACACAATCACGCTTGGAATTCGTCCAGATCGCCTGAGAATTCTTCCCGCTGGAGAGAATGAAAATTCCTGCTGCCTGACTGGTCACGTTGTCACGATCGAACGATATGGACCTCTTGCAGACATCGTCGCAGTGGTCAATGGAATGCGTGTCATCTCGCGAACTTCAACAGACACACTCGCGGCAATTTGTGAAGGCGATGCGATTACTCTCGAATTTCAAATGCAATTTGCGCACATGTTTCGCGCAGATGGCTCGGCGGTCACGTCCCCCAAGAACTGAGCAGACTTGCCAAGTCGCCGCCACCGACGATTCCGTTGAGATCGATATCTGCGATCCCGCCGAGAGTTCCCCATGCGGACAAGAGCACCGTCAGATCGGCTGCGTTAATCAGCCCATCTTGATTGAGATCTTGTGGTCGGAAAACATTCCCTTGAGAAAAAATAATCGCTGAATACGGACCAACCGAAACAAGCGCGCTCTGTTCCAGACCATCCCACGCAACAGGTGAAGTCGACGTCGAGAGACAAAGCGTGTTGGAATAGTCAGCGCTATAACCTGTCCAATCGCTGTTGAATCTGCAATTCCATAGACCACTTCGCGGCATTCCGATGCGATAATTGGACTTTGCTGTCGCAGAAAAATTGACCACGACGATTGTGTCATCCAGATCGCCGCCCTGCTGCCAACGATGAAAAGCGACCAATTTATCCGTGTTATTCACATGAAAAACATTTGTGCTGAAACCAGAAAGTCCACGCGTTGATCCCGAAGCATTCTTGCGAAGCTTGATGAGATCCTGATAGAGGTTGAAGATTCCAGAGTATGTCGTCTTGCGGGACCAATCGAGCGCGACAGCGTCTGTGAAGAATTCATCTTCAAGAAACTCCTGACCTTGAAAAAGCATTGGCACTCCTGGCGCAGTCATCGCGACAACGGCGCCAAGTGTTGAACGCTTTCGCGCGAAATACGATCCAGCGTTGCCTGGAGAAATCTCCTCTGGCACTCGCTGCTTGCCATTTGCAACTTCGTCATGGCTTTCGGTATAAATGATTCTCTGCTGCATCGATCCGTTGTATGAAAACGAAATCGCATCACGCACGGAATACATATCACGGTCGCTATCGTTTGGCGTGATGATCGCGCCGCGAATCTTGGGATAGAAACCAGCATCCCATTGACTGTCAAAGCCAGCGCCCCCTGCTCCTGTCGTCTTGGTGATGTATGGCTCGAGATCCATATCTTCAGCAACCATAAACTTTCCAGGAGCAACCGCATCGACATCGTTATTGATCACCTGAAGAATTGACCAGCCATCTGGAATCTCGACGCCATTCTGAGCTGTTCTGCGGATGAACTTCGTTCCGTCAACTCGCAATCCATCCATGCGAAATTCGTTCAGCCACATCATGGCGTTCTCCCGCAGGAATGTTCGCACTTCACTACGACCAAAGTCTGGACGGGTATCTCCCCACGGGGTCACCGCTCGAAAATCGTTATAGAAAAAGACGCCGCCCAAACCATTCTGAGACCAACCATCAAACTGCCACATATCCAGATCGCTTGGGCCAAGGTGGTTGTACACAACATCAGTGGTCACGCCGATTCCTCGTGCATGCGCACGATCAACGAATTCCTTTAGATCATCTGGGGTGCCATACGCACTTTCGACAGAGTATGGATATGAATTGTTGTATCCCCACGAACGATCTCCAGGAAATTCGCTGATCGGCATCAGCGCGATCATGTTCACGCCAAGTTCGACAAGATGATCCAGCTTTGCAGAGCATTCGTCGAAGCTTGCAGGTGTCGCACCGCTGGCAGCGATGCCGAATGTTCCAATATGCATTTCGTACAAGACGATCTTGTCCCACGAAGGCATATTGAAATTTGTCGTCTGCCATACATAAGAGTTTGCGTTATAGACAATAGAATTTCCAATCGATGAGACAAGATCTCGCGCGCGCGGATCGTTTCGCCAAAGTGTCTGCGTTGCATTTTTCACCACAAACTTGTACTGCGCTCCAGCTTGCACATTGGCAACATCGACGGACCAATATCCGTTTCCTTCGGCAAAGAGCGGCAGAGAAGTTGCATTCCAAAAGTTGAATGTTCCCGCGACTGTCACTCCAGTTGCGTTGGGTGCGAATGTTCGAAAAGTTGTTCCGATGAGAGATCCCGAGGTATACGGAATTGCGCCGATACCGGGTCGCGTCGAAATGGCTGCGAATGTTGTCGACGCAGCGAACAGCGCCACAATCAACGCGGGAATAAAAGCAGGAATGCCCATCGTGGGTGAAGAATATCCCCAAAAGAGAGTAAATGCCTATTTTGTTGGCAATTTATATGAAATGTCGAAGTCGATAATTTTCGAAACTTAGCGAGCAGAGTCAAGTTTTTTCGAAAGTTCGATCCCGCCTGGAGGCTGAGGAAACTTTCCATTGAGGATGTCCACAGGGGTCGCATCCGCCCCGTACGCCGCTTCATTGGTTTTTTCTTTGATGAGGATGCCAAGACCGCCAATGGAAGCGCCACCATAAAGGCCCGCCGCGTGGGCATAGGACTTGACTGGCGGCCCACTCGCTTGGTTTGTGCCAGTGGTCGTCGCGGCTGTTCCTTGAGCGCCTGCATAAAAATAACTTCCACTTTCGATGAATTTATCAAAGGCTGTCGCATCATTGAACACCATCACGATGTCGAGGTGCTGCGCACCGATGAGCGCACCGAAATCTCCTTTGACAACGCCGATTGCAATCGGCGCAGACCAACCGCTTGGGAGTTTTTTAACGGCAACACCATTGCCTCCCATCCAACCGAAGACAACCCCCGCTTGAAAACATTTCAAGATCGCAACACCAACGGCCGATTTCAATTCTTCTTGAGGTATTGGAGCGCCAGAAGTCTGCACGCTTTGAAACGCCTCAGTTCCCTCTGTGATGTGATCAAGCATTGGGCTTTGGGATTTACACCCAATCACACCGACGATTGCGATCAAACTGAAAAAAAACCCCACCGATCTTTTGACATTCCTTGTCACATATTTATCCATATGGATACATCTCCTCGTGAGTTGCGCGTTCGATACATCCGTACATCGACCATGAAAGTCTAGCGTTTTTTTAGACGCAAGGACCCCATGCGCTGAGCAACGTGGTGAGATCGGAACCATCCGTCGTTTGATCTCCGTTCGTATCGCCAGCATCTGTTCCCCAACCGCTGAGAAGTGTCGTGAGATCTGATCCATCGATCAGTTGATCACCATTAAAGTCTGCGGGACACGCCGGCGGAACGACTGGACAATCTGGTTCGTTTGCATCGACCACGAGAACCGCGTATTGATTTCCTTCAATGGTCGAGAGATTCACGCTGCGAGGCTCGCCAAGATTGCCCATCGGTGCAAGAGGCGCGAGGAACTGGTTCGATAGATAATCGTGACCTCCGCCATTGATCGCAGCACAAATCTTGATGTTCTTCTGAGTCGTTGCGTCATAACCAAGCAAAATCAGTGGGATCGACATCTCGATACCTGTGGTGACACCGGCGCCACTTGCTTTGCCACCATCTCCACCGACGCCTGCGATATTTGAATTATTGATTGCGACTTTGACTCCAAACTTCACATTGTCAATCGGCACAGAGCCAGGAGTTCCCGTGCCGATATATGCGCCAATTCCACCGCCTTCAGTCAAAAGCTGTGCAAGATTTGCGTACAGAGCAACAGGTGTCCCGCCACAAGTCGTCGTGAGATAAAAATCCGCTGAAAAGCATGTGTCGAAAGTCAAACCATTTCCAGATCCGTCATCACCCATTCTGTTCAGAGCGTTAAAGTCGATATCTGGATTGTTTCCAGGCAGTCGGTTCTGACCACCTGATCTGCAATCAATAAACACTTCTAGTTTATTGAAATTGCTTTCGAGATTGCCGCCGAAGAAAAGATAGAGAACTCCTCCGTTCACAACAGCGTGCAGTCCGTCAAGTTCAGATCCATTGGCTACATCAACAAGTCCGAGAGTGGAATTGCCGAATCCTGTTGTCAGGGCTTGAACGGCAAGATCATCTGCAGGAACATAGATAGCGTCTAGAGTTCCGTCGACAACCGGAGCCTGCCCGAAAGCCGAGGAAACAAGTGCGCAGGGAACAGCCGCCAAGGCAGCAACAATAGATATCTGAGTCAGCATTCGAATCTCCTTAAACAGAAAGATATCCCGCTTTGCTCTGGAAGCAAATGAAAATTAATTTTTTTAAAATCAGCGAGCCATACCGACCACAACAACTCCTCCAAGAGCGATCTCAGCCGCCTCGGCACGCAAAAGGAGTTCCCGTGGCAATCGTCGATTTGGAGCCAATTCTGATGCTTTCGTCAGCAATTTCACTGCGTTCGCAAAGTCGCCTTGTCGCTCCAAGACCATTCCCTTTAACAAATAACCATCGCAGACTTTCGGATTTCGGCCCATCAATCGACGAGCACACGAATCGACACGCTCGATATCGCCGACCATCCAAGCGATGTATCCCAAAGCCAAATCGTGCTCGAGCGTGATTCCATCTTGCTTGCTCGCATTCGAACTTTCGAAGGCGACCAACAAATCTCGAGCTTCAAGTGCACGACCAGTCATCGCAAGGCAGCGTGCGCGAATGCGAGACATGTCATCTCGGTCCATTGACTTCGCAGGCAAAGTGGCGAGAGCTGTGAGACAACGATCCCATTCTTTCGCGTGGAATGCGACAAGAGCCAAATCTTCTTGGTAATCCAACGGATTCGGCGCAAGTGTGACTGCTAATTCCATAAAGTTAAGCGCTTGCGCATGATCGTTTTCCGATGCTGCTATCTCGCTGCGCAGATGGGCAAGCGCAGAACTGAATTCGAAGTGACACGATGTATCGTCGATCAGTGTCTTCGCCTCATTTGTTCGGCCGAGCACAAGCAATGTCTCCGCTTGGGCGAGAAGATAATGAGTGCTTGTTGGTTCGATGGTGAGAGCAGCTGCATATTCTTTCAGCGCTTCTTCATCGCGACCCCACCGCTGGGAGACGATGCCTTGGTAATACATGCATTCAGCGCATGATGGATCAAGCTCTGCAGCATTCTTGAATTCGGTCATGGCCAATTCAAGTCTTCCCATTTCAAGGACGATTCGGCCACGTAGAAGACGGGCTTTGGGATCCGTGGGAAATGCAACAACAACCCGATCAATTTGCGTCAATGCATCTTTGAATTGCCCAGCATCGAGTGCTTGCGCAGCTTGATCAGATGCGACTGCTCCGCCGACTCGATTGAAACGATCGCTTGCAACTTTGCGCGCTTCGATGCCCGTCTTTGTTGGGCCACCGCATCCAAACATGGTGGTTGCGAAAGTGGATGCAAAGACGGTGCAGAACAAGAAGGAAAATCCTATAGAAACAATGCGATGTGTATAAGAAGATGATTGGTTCATGGTGCGGGCTCTGGTGCGGGCTCTGGTGCTGCGGGCTCTGGTGCTGCGGGCTCTGGTGCTGCGGGCTCTGGTGCGACTGGTGCGGAAACTGCTGGAGTACTTGCCTCTGGCGCAACTGGCGCTGGAGTCACGCTTGGCTTCACGTTCGGATTCACGCTGGGCTTCACATTGGGTGTTTCACTGGGCGTACTCGGCGAGAACGTTCTTCGCTCGATCAGTGTCTGATCAATTTGATCTTGATAATCAGAACCTGGCATCGAAATAACCCGCTCGCGCAATTGCTGCATCGCTGGCGAAATTGGCTTCATGCGAAGTGCCGCGTTGGAGTAATAAAGCGCCTTGGTCAGATCGCCATTGTTGTACGCAGTAAATGCATCCTGTTGATAATTCGCAGTGACTTGCTCGCGCGAAAATGGTAAGAGCCCAGCACGCGCACCGACTCGCACGTTTTCAACAATTTCGAGCGAGTCTTTGCCTTCTTCGTAGAGCTTTTGATCTTCAATCACAGTCGGCGTCACTAAGAAAATAATTTC
>CAMDEL010000016.1 GCA_945896765.1 Singulisphaera sp. GP187 | reverse complement strand
AGTGGATGCAGAAGGACTGTTCGCCAAGAGTGCTGAAATCGCTTTGCAAAGATCATGCGCTGAAGAGTTGCAATTGCAATGGCAGCGATTGCCAGCACAGTTGCAGCCGTTGCAATTTGATCTGTGAACAGCGCCCAAACAATCCAACCCCACGGCAAGACATGGCCGACTATATGAATGACTGTGATGAACAGCAACAGCGCAAATGAGCCCAATCCTTCATATGCATTCTTCGCAAAGCCGCGCCACACTTGCCCTGCGGTGCGATACATCCGACATTCTGCAAGTTGTGTTCCGTCGAAAAGATCTGTGCGGCCACCGACTGATCTCACCGCGCGTGGCAATTTTATTCCATCATGCATCGATTGACGGAATGCGGCGTGACCGCCGGAGCGAATCCACATCGATTTCCGTACAAACAAGAACTGACCACAACCTGCGCTTGCTGCTGGCAGAGTTGTGGTGCGCATCTGCCCCATTGGCAAATATGAAAGCAGCACGAAATGAATCAGAGGAATAATCGCATCTTCCATCCAAGTTCCAATGATCTGCCGCGGAACAGTCGAGATGAGATCGCACTTCGATGCATTTGCAGCGATCCAAGTAGTTCGCAAACAATCTGTCGAGAGTCGAACATCTGCATCCGTGAAGAGCAACCATTCGCCTTGCGAAGCCTGCCCCATCCGCTCGCATCCCCACTGCTTCCCATTCCAATCCATCGGCAGAGTTTGCGTATCAACGCGACGCACTCGGCCATCCTGAGCAGTGATTGCTGCGAGAATCCGAGGAGTTCCATCCGTCGAATCATCGTCATAGACCAAGACTTCTACATTCACGCCCCGATTGGCGAGAACCGAACGAACGCACGCTTCGATATTCAACTCTTCGTTTCGCGCTGGAATGCATACAGAAATATGCGGGACTTCACTCGAGTCGCAACGATCGCTGCGATCATTCAGATTGAACCGACGATAGCGGCGAAGATTCACAAATCCAAGTGCTGCAGCGACAGCGCAGCATGCAAGTGAAACTGCCATGACAATCGCTGGCGGGCTGATGGTGGCGGCAACTTCATTCATTGTGATGTCGTCGCTCTTTCCTTCGTTCGCATTGAAAGGTCGATCCCAACTTTGCGACCAGTCATACGCAACCAGAAGTCATAGACCGGATGAATCTTCGCTTTGTCCCCGCCAATGATCGATACAAATGCGTCGCCGTCGCGAGCCATCACACATGCGGCAAGTTCATCTGCGTTGGACTGCATCACAAGCGCAATCGCGCGCTGCCACCCTGCCGTCGTCGGTTCGGATGGCGAGGGAACATCTCGTAGTCGTAAAAACATTTCAGGTCTTGCATCAGTCCAGAATCCATACTCGACAGCGGCGGCGACCACGCGCACATTTGGAATTTTCGCAGCCAAGACTGCGGCACCAGGCCGAATCTCGACTGGAGATCGGACATCAAAGAATTTTCCCTGCGGATTCAGCAGAATCACAGCTCGTGGATCGATCGCAATCTCCTCTTGCACATATCGCACCATTGCGGGCAATGTCCGAGCGCTATCTGGATCGATCCCAAAAACTCCAAGCCTGCGAAATATGGAAAACCTCTGCAATTGCACGCGGTCCATTGGAGCGGTCACGCGACGTGTTGGGACGAATGCGCCATAAAAATAGACAAAAACCAAGACATCCCACCAAGCGCAGTGATTCATCACGATCATCAGCGGTCCCGAAGAATCATCCAGTGTTTTCGATATGGCAACGCTTGATCGCTCCATTCGCACTGCGTGAAACTTCTTGGCGAAGTTTCGGCGAACATACAAATAGAACCACCCAGTAATTCGTGCGCTCCACTTCGCCCGCAGAATCAGACTGTCAACGCTGGCGTCTGGCATGTTGCATTTCCTGCTTGAACCGAACCTTGAAGTGGAATCGACAAGTCCTCGCATGCCGCACGTGCTGCTGTCACGCCACTCATCAGAACCATCGGCACACCTGGACCTGGATTTGCACTCCCGCCTGCGATATATAAACCTGACAGAACTCGGCTTCGATTACGCGGCTTGAATCCACCTTTCAATCGACCGTGCGATGCCAGACCATAAATCGCACCACCTTCGGCGTTATACATCCGCTCAATCGACTGCGGAGTCAACGACTTCTCGACGACGATGTGCTTTTCTAAATCTGGCATTCCGCATCGCTTCAATTTTTCGATGACCACCGGTCGATACTGTTCCAAGATTCCACCCGCGCCTTCCCAGCGCTGACCTTCACGAAGCGGAGCGGTATGAATCAACGCATATAACGACTCACCACCAGCAGGCGCTTGCTTTGGATCCGTTCTGCTTGGCACACAAAGATAGATTGATGGATCCCGTGCAGGAATCCCCGTCTCGTAAATATCCTCGAATTCCTGCTGTGAATTGCCACTGAAGAGGAAGTCGTGATGCAGCAAGTGGTCATATTGTCGATCAAGTCCCAGATACAGAACCAATCCGCTGCATGCAGGTTTATAGTTCGCCGCAATTGTGCGTTGAGCTTTCGTTCCACTCTTGCCGCCAACAAGATCTCGATACGTTCGCTGCACATCACAATTAGAAACAACCACATCTGCGGCGAGTGTCGATCCATCTTCAAGTTCGACTCCTGTTGCGCGACCGCCGTCTTGCAGAATTCGCTTCACACCACGCCCCGTGAGAATTGTTGCCTGCTCTTCGGTCAAGATCCGTTCAAGCGCGCGCGCAACCGAGCGCGTTCCGCCCATGGAATACCAACAACCGTGATCGACCTGCGCTGCGGCAATCAACGACAAGATTGCAGGCGAGAGAAATGGGCTTGATCCAACGTATTGCAGAAAGTGTTCGCACAATTGCGCAAGATGCGGTTCGGCTACATGTTTATGGACAGTCCCACCAACGGTGGCATACATCCGCATTCCAAGCACATCTTTCAAGAGTCCAGGCTCGCTTGTCGGCGATCGACGCATGAGATCCATCACGCCTTCAAGATCCTTATAGAAGAAAACTTTTTCACTCAATCCAAACATGCGCCTGCTGTACGAAAGAAATTCTCGCCAGCCCTTACCAACGCCTTGACCTGGAAATTGCAAATCCATTGCCGTCGCCATTGCATCGACGCCATCGCGAAGATCGATGACGGTTCCATCATCAAAGAAACAACGCCATTGTGGATCGAGTCGCACCAAATCCAGATAATCGGTCACTGCACGACCACTTCGAATGATGATTCCTCGGACAACTTGCGGAAGCGTCAAGATGGTCGGTCCCATATCGAACCGAAATCCGGCTTCTTCAAGAACATTCATCTTGCCGCCGAGATGTGCATTCTTTTCGATCACCGTGACGGCGAATCCGTGAGTTGTCAATTCGACAGCGGATGCAAGCCCTGCAAGTCCTGCACCAATAACAAGAGCAGTCGGATGGTTCGTTTGAGAAGAGTGATTGGTCATAGTCGTCGATTCTTTCTGAGTCCTCCAAGAATAGCCCTCAAGATGCGCTGCGACTTGAGATCTGGTTCGCCGGTGGGCATCCGAATCCACCGACTGGTATTTGACACAGTCACACTGCGAGTCAATTCCAGCAATCCTGATTCGCCGCGCGTTGCGCCCCACCCGCTTTCGCCGGTCCCGCGGATCGATGCGCTTGGGTGCGCAGTGGGAATCAACGAGTCATTGAAAGTCACGAAGCCAGCGCGAAGTTGTCCGATGAAGTGAGCATCCTTTGCAAGCGATCGAGCCTGCTGCGAACTTGCGAAAATCGATACGCTGAGGTGCTTACGAAATGTGTTATGAATCGCAAGCGCATGCGCCGCATCGTCAGCGCGAATCACCGCGACTGCAGGAGAGAAATGATTTCCCATCGCCAACTCACTCGTCGCAGAGCAATCGAAGATTGCGGTCGGTCGCACATTCGCTTGATTGGAATATTCCACAACTCCGCTGATCGAATGACCTCCAAGAGAGATCGCCTGACGTACGCACGAATCCATTCGCTTCGCAGCGGCTTGTGAAATCAGTCGCATCGGTTTCACCCCTGCCACCTGCGGCGCCAAATAGGTCAAAAACTGGCGATAAATTGGTGATTCGACAATGATTCGGCGCGGCGACATACACGTCTGCCCCGCATTCAGAACCACCGCTTGCCAGAGACTTTTCGCAGTCAACTTTGCATCAGCGCTCGCCAGGACGATTGCAGAATCGCAACCTGATAATTCCAAAGTGGTTGGCGTCAGCGATTCTGCCGCACACTTGGCGATCACACGACCCACTTCAGTTGAACCTGTAAAGACGATGTGATCGAATGGAAGAATTCCTTCCACTGATCTGTCCGCAAGCAACTCTTCGCCTGCCGCGCGAGTTGCAGGAGTCCGCGTCAAGATCCCATCGGGCAACCCTTCCGCGGCGAGCCGAAGAAGCAGACCTTGCGAGCGGGGCGAATTTTCTGAAGGTTTGACGACAGTGACATTGCCCGCAACGATCGATTGCACAATTTGGATGCCAAGCAATTGCACCGGATAATTCCAAGTTGCAATGATCGCCACCCGACCTGCTGGTAGACGGAGAACTTGATGCCGCTGACCGAGCATCCACCAAGGCCGACCCGAAAGTCGATACGATGCAAGAATCCTTCGCGCATTGCTCAAGTGCCAATGAATGCTCGCTCGCAGCGGAAGAATTTCGCTGGCAAATGATTCCCACGCGCTCTTTCCTGTTTCGGCGTGAATCAGCTCGATCAAATCGTCTGCGTGCTGGTCAACCCTGACGCCAAATCCTTCGAGCCAATGCAGACGCTCTTCCAACGGCCAAAGACTTTTCGTCGAATCAGAATGAAATGCTTTCGCACGAACTTGTTGCGAATATTGGCTTGAAATTTGGATCGTGTCTGATTCCATGAAATGCGCCTACAGTTGATGCGAGTCCGTTGAGCATAGGGACAAAAATGATTCAGAACCCCAACCATTCAATTATCCCTTCTTCTGGCAAATCGGTTGCGGTGATCGGTGCTGGCCCCGGCGGACTTGCCGCAGCAATGCAACTCGCCGCCGCGGGAATGTCTGTGCGGGTCTATGAAGCGCAACCAGTGGTTGGAGGTCGAACTCGACGGATCACAAAGGGCGACTATTCGTTTGATTGCGGACCAACCTTCTTCTTAATGCCGTATGTCCTTGAAGAAATTTTCAGCGCCTGCGGATTTCGTTTGTCGGACTTCGTCGAACTTCAACGGCTCGATCCGATGTACCGATTGATCATTGGCGATAAAAATGGACCGCCGAAAGTCATCGAGACAACTCAGAATGTGGACGAAATGGTTCGGCGCATTTCAGCAATCGAACCTGAAGACGGCCCCGCGTTTCGTCGCTTCATGGATGACAACCGTGTGAAACTTGAACGATTGACGCCAGTGCTCAAGAGTCGCGTCCGCAGCATCTTTGACATGATCACACTCGAGGGACTTCAAGCGGCTCCACACGTCCGACCTTGGGAATCGGTCTATTCCCAACTTGGGAAATATTTCAAGAATCCTAAAGTGCGACTTTCCGTTTGTTTTCAAGCGAAATATTTGGGGATGAGTCCATACGAATGCCCAAGCATTTTTAGCATTCTCCCTTTCATCGAATACGAATATGGAATCTGGCATCCCAAAGGCGGATGCAATTCGATCACTACTGCAATGGCGCACGCGTGCGAAAAGATGGGCGTCGAGATTGTGACCAATGCACCCGTCGAGCAAATTGCTTTTAATGGAAGGCGCGTCACGGGAGTTGTTGTCGGCGGACATCATCACCAACATGATCGAGTCGTCGTGAATGCTGACGGAACGTGGGCATTAAAAAATCTTATCTCTGCGAAACTTCGTCCACGCGACACCGATGAAGGCGTCGATTCTCGTCGATATTCCTGCTCGACATTCATGCTCTATTTGGGATTGAAGGGTGCAGTCGATCTTCCCCATCACACCATTTTTATGTCAGGAAATTACGAGGATAATTTTCGGGACATCTCGCACGATGGAAAATTGAGCGAAGACCCCTCTGCGTATGTGCACAATCCATCACCACTCGATCCGTCGCTTGCGCCTGCTGGACATAGTTCGCTCTATGTCCTGCTTCCAGTGACCAACAATCGCCCTGCTCAATGCCAATTGGATTGGGCCGTCGAGAAGCCGCGACTGCGCGAAGATGCAATGCGCCAACTCGAAACTGTGTTTGGCATCAAAGATATTCGCTCTCGAATTGAAGTGGAACATCTTGTTTCCCCTCTCGATTGGCAGAATGAGCGAATCAACCACGGGGCAACTTTCAATTTGGCTCACAATTTTAATCAAATGCTGCATCGGCGAATTCCCCACACATATCCGGGACTCGATGGGCTGCATTTCGTTGGCGGAGCGACGCATCCAGGTTCGGGATTGCCGGTGATCTTCCTCAGTTCGACGATCACCACTCGCCACATCTGCGAATTGCAAGGGATCGATCATCCTCTCGCTGCCCCGACGATGGCGACCGCCTGACCGTATCCTCGCCGCCGTGACAATGACATACGGCCAATACCTTCGGGTTCCAGAACTCCTCTCTCTGCAACAAACAGCATCCAAAGGCAAGGATCATGATGAAACTTTGTTCATCATCATCCATCAAGTTTATGAACTTTGGTTCAAGCAGCAGATTCATGAAGCGCTCTTTCTGCAGCGTGCATTGGAAGCTGGCGATGATCCAACTGCGCTTTCAACTTTGAAGCGAATGCTGACGATTCTCAAGACGATGGTTGGTCAAATCGATGTGCTCGAAACGATGAGTCCAGTTTCGTTTCTCTCTTTTCGAACACTCCTTTCTAGCGCAAGCGGGTTTCAATCTTCGCAGTTTCGCGAATTCGAATTCATTCTGGGCAACAAACGGGCTGCAGCAATTGATCGATATCCCGAAGGAAGTCCAGAGCGCATCGCACTCGCCGCGCGCATGAATGATTTCACTTTATGGCAATCTTTTCTTCGCAGACTGAAGCATGTTGGACACGCCATTCCAAATCGATTGATTGATACTCCCATGCAGGCACTGCCGGAAACAGACGCAGAACTGCAGGAAATCCTGCTGGATATCTATCACAATCATCCAAATGATCGAATGGTCTGCGAATTGATGGTCGACCTCGACGAAGGTATTCAAGAGTGGCGTTATCGTCACGTCAAAATGGTCGAACGAACAATCGGCGCACGAATTGGAACGGGCGGATCCCCTGGCGCCGCATATTTGCGCGCCACGCTCTTCACGCCACTCTTTACGGATCTTTGGACGATTCGCGATCGAATTTGATCGAACGAAATTTTCTCGAACGCTGAAACTATTGACCGATCGTTCCAGAACCTGATCGAATCTGAATTCGTCCAGATTGAAGATCCCACGTCATTGCTGCTGCACGAAGCGGAGTTCCTTGTCCCTTTGGCAATACATTCACCAGTCTTCCAGGACGCGCGCGCATTTCGGCAATCTGTGTCACCACATTATAATCAAACTCTTCGCACTCAACGTCATAATCCGGAGTGCGAATGAAGCAGCGACCGATGCCGCGCACGCGCTGAACTTCGGATGATCCTCCCAAATTGAACGCGGGTTGCGTACCAGCTTTGGGATTCGAGTCATTTTCAATTCGACGCTCCAAAGTCGCTTCGAGTCGATCGCATGTCAATGTCAATGTGTCTGACTTCTTTGGTCCTGCGCGCACAAGTTCGACGGACTGATCCATTGACATCAAAAACTTTTCGTCGACGAGTCGCTTCAGATTCATCGCAGAACCCCAGCGAAATCGGCTGACACCTTCGATTCCACCCCCTGGTACGGATTGATCACGCGTGCGATTCTGCTGCGCCTTTGGATCCAGCGAACCTCCCTCTGGCACATTAACAAGAACACTTCCTGCACTTGGCACACTCGCCTCGCCGGTCACCGCGTCATAATCGATTGTCTGTCCGCGCACTTGAAAGAGTCTTGGTTCACCAGCGCGATCTGCATTCAACCAAACTTGATTCTCCATGCGCGCATCACCAGTCGCGATCAATCGCCGCGGACGAATATCACCTCCCGCGGGAGTGGGTGCGTTTGCCTGAACAGCCGTCGCAAGCGCACCTCCTGCTGATGGACGACGATCCAATTCCAAATGAACAGTTTGCGCATCAAGTGCGTCGAACTCTTCGGGTCGAGGTTCAGCTCGAATCCTTACATCTTTCGCAAGATCCAATACTGCGCCATTCTGCGCGCGATCTGTAAAAGTCATCTGCCCCTTCCACTGCGCGTCCATCTCGGGTTTCGCCGCAAGAGCTGCAGGAAGTTCTATCTTTCCCTGCAGTTCCGCAGCGACGATGGGTGTCTGCCAACTGCGCGCACGACCACCGCCTGGTGATTCTGCCGTTCGATTGCGATCATTGACTGACAAAGATGGAATCGCATCGATCATGACTCCGCCTCGAATGATCGAAAGTCCTGGGCCACGAAGATCCGCCAATCCCTTTGGCGGAAATGCAATCATTCCATCGGCGAATATGCGCGCTCCATCCTTCAAATGAATTTGCACGCCGTGATCAGCATCGACACGCGTGACTTCAGATGGGCCGAGTGCGGGGTCGCTCGCATTGGCAGATCTTGGTGCCGCATCCGCTTGCGTACTTTCAAATTGCGCGCACAATGCATCGCACCAAAGTGTCTGCGCAACATTCGTCGCTTCGACTGCACCAGTTGCCACAAGCAGCTTTGGCGTTGTGCGGCCCATCGCATCTTTCACCAGATCCATATCAACATCCTTCGCTCGAAGTGCCAGACCAGCTTGATTCGCCAACTCAACTTCTTGGCCATCAATCCGAACGTTCATCCCTTGTGGAGAATCTGGGACTTTTTCACCCACAGAGACCGGCACCATTTTCAATTTCCCTGTAAATCGAACCACAAGAAGATCACCTTGTGGTTCGGGTGCGGCTGCGATCACAGCGCCTGCAATGTGGCTGGCGATTCCCAAATGCAATCCAAGCGGAATTGTTCGGCCACGAAACGCCAAAGGATCAGGCACGCCAACAGGCGCTGCATTCATCACTATTTCCTTCGAGACCAAATCGCTTTTGAGCGTGAAGATTGCAACCAGTTCGTCGCCCTTCGACCAAGCTCGGTCAACAGTCGAATAGCGCAAAATCTCGACATCATCATGCAGTTCAAGACGATAAAAGCGCTCTGCTGGCGCAGGCGCGGCGGCGGCGGCTTGCGCGGCGGCGGCTTGCGCAGGCGCGTTCGCATAAAAATTCTCTCGTCCCTCAGCAGGCATAGAAACTGGAGTCATCAAAATAGTATTTGGTGCAAGCTGCTGTGGCATCGCACTCGCTTGCGTGCGACTCTGCCGCGCGCGATCGATCACGATCGGACCAAGCGGATGATCAACGGTCAAACGTTCGATTGACTTTCCATCGGAGCCAAGAAGGAGATCGAGACCTTCTCCATCGAATGTCAGAATGTCGGTGGTCAATCGAAAAGCAGATTGACATCCAATTTGATTCAGCACTTGATCGAACTCCAACTGCTCGGATTCTAGAATCATTGATGGACTGTCCTTGGCAAGATTGACCACCGCTCCAGGTGATGGGCGGTAAAATCGAATGACAACATCTCCATTGAATGTTCCTGATTCAAGCGCACGATTTGGCACATGAACGCGCCCCGAATTCGCTCGCAGCGTTGCGACACGACCATCCTCCATATAGAAGACAGTTCGTGGTTCCGTCATTGACATGAATGCGCCAGGCTGGGGATCGATTTTCTGCGCGGTGTATTGCTGTGCAACTCGTCCATCTTTTCCAGCAACCTGAACCCATGCGCCCTGATCGAGTTGCACAGTCGTCGCACCGCCGCGATGTTGTTGAGCTGCTTCGCGCTCTGCATCAGTGAGCGGTTTGGGCGCAACTAAATCTTCGATTGGTGCAGATCGATCGCGACGAGAAGCGGGAAGATCACGATCAAATTGCCACGCTGCGAACAAGAGTCCAACAGCGACGACCACCGAAATCCCGACAACCACATTGCGTGAAACTTTGACTTTCATGAATTGAGCGGAGTGTATCTCATGACGAGTCTTCAATCGTCCGTCAACAGGACAACGACAGCAATGTCGTACATCGCATGAGTTGCGACGGCAATACCAAAGCCTCGGACCACATACAAAACGCCGAAATAAACTCCAGCCAGAAGAAAAAATGCCGCACGCCTGATCTCCAGAACTCCAGCCCCAGTTTTCAGCGGGTGATAGAGCGCAAACAGCACCGCAGAAATGCCAATTGCGACACCGATTCCCCAGCGCTCTGGCATGCGTAAAAGGTCAACAAAGACCGTGTGGAGCAGCGACAGAAGAATCATTCTGAAAATCATTTCTTCATAAAGTCCCGCCCCGATGCTGATGGCGATTTTTCCGAAAGGACTCAGTTGCGAGATCGAATCTGGCATTGCGGGGGTGAACGCTCGTGAAATCAGTTGCGCAAAGACCAAGAGCGACAGTGCGAACAATGCGCTTTCGATCGCCATTCCCCCGATCGTCGGCAAATGAATCGACCACGGCTTGCGCACGAGAATCTGCCAGACAATCATCACCACCACGAGTGCGACAGCGGGCAAAGCCAGTGTCGGCAGATTGAGTCGAGCAGGATCGACTCCAAAGTTTGAAAAGAAGCGCAGCAGACTTTCGTGCGCGCCGTTAGTCAAAGTTCCATGCGATCCGCGCAAGAAAAAAATCAACCCGATTTCGTAGAGCACGATCAGCGGAGCGATCAGCGCCAAAATCTCTAGCGGTTGCTTGGAGCGTTCAAAATAACTGCTTCCGCCACCGCGAGTATTAAACAGAGAAGACGATCCTGCGGAACGTTCCTTTCCCCGAGCGCCTCGCCGAGTCGCCATTTTCTTATGCGGACTTCGCGGCAGTCAACTTATTCAAGCGTTTTGCCAAACGACTCTTTCGACGAGCCGCAGTGTTGTGATGCATGGTCGGCGTGAGCGCAAACCGATCCAACATACCGGAGAGCAAACGAAGAGACTTTTCAGCCGCGTTCTTATCGCCATCATGGATTGCTTTGAGGAACAACTTGGTTTCGTCCTTCACCTTGGTACGACGCCAACGATTCCGCGCACTGCGGTCTATGTTTTGTCGAACTCGTTTCTTCGCTGATTCAGAATTTGGCACTGTGATATTCCTCGCAAAAATCGACGTCGACCGCGCAAGCGACCAGAAAACGTCGGACGGACAGTATCGCAGAAAACTTTGGTTTGTGCAAGTGAAGGTCAAATGAGCACTTGACGAGGGATGGGGTTTTCAGCGACACTATATGACTTATGGCAATTCGCTCAGGATCTTCAGGTCCCCTCATCGCTGTCGTCGTATTCGTGATCCTTACGGTGCTTTCGATTGCAACTGCCATCTACTTTTTTACAGAACGAAACAAAAGCGATGCCATCGCAATGGAAAGCAAGCGAGCACTTGCCGCCGTGGTCAGCGCGGGCTATTTGGATCAGGATCCCGGCGCGAAAGTTCGGCAAGCTGCCGAAGGTGAAAATAAGAGTGTTGTTGAATATCTCGTCTCGAAGAACACAGAAGTTGCAGTTGTAGTGACTGGAGAAACCAGTGCTGATAGTGCGTCAGTTCGGTCGGCGCTGGGACTCAAGCCAGAGCAGACCGCCAAACAATCTCTTGAATCCTCCCGCCGAAGCGTTCTCGAAGCAGAAGCCAAGACCGTTGAGCAACAAAAAATCGTCGAGCAATTGACCGTGCAAATGGCGACTGTCCAAGCACAAGCAGACGAGAAATCCAAGAGCGCCGACGAAAAAGTATTGCAATTGACGGCAACAATCGAGCCATATCGAGCGTCAACTGAAGCCGCACTTGCGTCGATCCAAGAACTGAAGGATCAACTTACGAAAGCTCGAGACGAAGCGAAGTCCGAATACGCGAATCAAATCGCAGAAGAAAAAAATAAGCAGGCCAGCCTTGTCTCTGCGAATCAAGGACTCTCTGGAAGAGTCACCGAATTGCAAAAGCAACTTGATGCATTTCGCATCACTCCCAAGGATCCATCGCTTCTTGTCGACGGAACTATCATTGACTTGGCCGCAACAAAAGATCAACTTTTCATTTCGCTTGGAACAAAGGATCGCGTTCGCCCAGGCATGACTTTCGAGGTCTATTCCGACGCAACGGCCATCATGTACGACCCAAAGACGGATCGCCAGACTCCTGGCTATGCCAGCATCGAAATCATCAAAGTTGGCGACACAACCAGTACTGCCAGAGTGACTCGAAAAGCTCCACGAAAATCGATTTTGAAGGGCGATGTGATTGCCAACGCCGTCTATAGCCCGACGTATCAATACAAATTTCTTGTTCACGGGAAATTCGATGTGGACAATGATGGAAAAGTCACCGATGGTGAAACCGATTACATCCGTGCGAAAATCCGAGACTGGGGTGGAATCGTCGTCGAAGGAGAAGAAATCACCCCAGACATTGACTTTGTCGTGATTGGATCAATTCCACTGAAACCACAAATGCGATCAATGGGAGAGAGCGACGCGGCCTATGCCGCCTCCCTCTCTGCAAGCCGTGCATACGACTCGTATCAAGAACTCTTGACATCTGCGTCCGCCGCTCAGATCCCCATCCTGAATTGGAATCGATTCCAAATTCTCACTGGCGCAGCAGAGCGCTGATCGCAGAACCTTGCGTCCCGACGGCGCCCTTCATCACACCACAGCATTTGCGCAGTACGCCGCATTGCGGGGACTCTTTGGAGTCTTCCATATGTTTGGTGTTGGCCAAAACATGCGCACCGCAGCAGGCGCAGGCAGTCTGTATTTTCGCGCAATTCGCAGACACCGAGAGCGCGCGATCGGGCATATCAGCAGGAGTTTCCCGCATCTCTCGCCATCCGAAGTCAACGACCTCGCGGAAAAATCTGTGCAAAGTCTCTTTCAAATGTTTATGGTGGAAACTGTTGCAATCCCCCGCTTGCTAACACCGACTTCGTGGCCTCAATATGTCAAGACTGCACAAATCGAAGAATCGCTGCGAATGCTGGTCAGAAAAGACCCGATCTTGTTTGTCACGGGACATTGCGGCAATTGGGAATTATTGGGATTCGTCCTTGCACTTCTTGGATTCAGAATGAGCGCGCTCGCTCGGCCTCTAGATAATCCATGGATCGATCGATGGCTGAGCGATGTGCGCGCGGCGCGTGGGCTTCAAGTCATCACGAAATGGGGCGCGACAACCGAAGTTCAGAAGTTGATCGAGCAAGGTGGACGAGTTGGATTCATCGCAGATCAAAACGCTGGAAATGACGGCATGTTTGTGCCATTCTTTGGTCGCCTTGCTTCGAGTTACAAATCAATCGGCTTGCTTGCGATGCGGTATGAAATTCCAATCGTCAGCGGATCTGCTCGTCGGTGCGATGGGACTTTTTCGTACGAACTGAATCATGCGGACATCATCTACCCGCGAGATTGGAAGGATCAACCCGATCCACTTTTTTATATCACCGCTCGATTCAATCGGGCGATTGAAATGGCGATTCGAGGAGCTCCCGAACAATATTTATGGGTTCATCGTCGTTGGAAGAGTCGTCCGCCACACGAGCGATTGGGACGTCCAATGCCAGACAGATTGCGCGAAAAACTGCGTCAATTGCCGTGGATGACAGATGAAGAGATGGAGCGCCTTGAACAGCGAATTGAACCTCTTGTACCGACCGTATAAAAATTATTTGTTTGGGACAATTCTCAGCCAAGAACGGCTACCCTTCTGTTGGTCATAACAGACCTGTCTCAAAAAGGTGTCGTTCACGGATGAGCGCGCGCCGCAACGGATCGACTTCGAATCGAATTCAATGACCACCACACCTTCGACAGAGTTATTGACAAGGCCATCTTCAACGATCCCGACGGAATTATTCCTTCGATATCTGTTGCCGGTCATTCTTGTGCATGCATTGTCTGTCTTGGCTGCCTTTCCAATGTTTTTCACATGGACTGGATTGATCGTTTGCCTCGTTGGAATTCACATCTTTGGGCAGGCGATAACGATGGGATATCACCGGCTTCTGACTCACCGAAGTTTCGAGGTCCCTCGCTGGTTTGAATGGACACTTGTCACGCTTGCGTTGTGCTGCCTGCAGGATTCTCCCGCTCGATGGGTTGCCACGCACCGTATGCACCATGCGCACAGTGATGAAGGCGAGGATCCACATTCGCCACTCGTCGATTTTCTGTGGGGCCACATGGGATGGCTCTTCTTGCGCAATCACGATTTGACTCATGTTTCGAGTTACTCGCGATATGCGCGCGACACGCTTCAAGATCCATTCTATTTCTGGCTTGAACGAAATCCCATCGCACCAATCTTTTTCTATTTTGGTCAATGCGTTCCTTACTTCGCAATCCCGATGGGGCTCTCGTGGTTCTTTGGTGCGTCGATTGCGGATGCCGCACTCTTCGCAACAAGCGTGACGATCTGGGGAGTTTTCTTGCGGACAGTTCTCGTCTGGCACATCACTTGGAGCGTGAACAGTCTGACTCACATGTTTGGTTATCGCAGTCACGAGACTGGCGAGAACAGTCGCAATAATTGGCTCGTTGCTTTGATTGCCGCCGGAGAAGGTTGGCACAATAATCATCATCAGGATCCATCCTGTTGCACGGTGCAGCATCGTTGGTGGGAATTCGATCTGACATACTGGGAAGTTCGCGGGCTTCAATGCTTGGGGATCGTTCGCAATATCACCCCTCGCCGAGATGAGCGCGTTCGCCGTGCGGTGAGCGCTCGAGCGGGCGAATCTCCCGTCGAAACTGCGGCGAAATAGAACCACCTGAGCTCCACACG
>CAMDEL010000015.1 GCA_945896765.1 Singulisphaera sp. GP187 | reverse complement strand
CGCCACTTCTCACACGACAGGCGCTGCATGCGGCACTGCTCGGTTTTAAGCATCCCATCTCCAACGAGCCCATGACATTTCAAGCGCCGCTCTGGAGCGACTTGCAACGAGCAATTGAATTGCTCCGCACGCACCGATTTCAAAAACGCATTGATGCTGTTGGCACGCTTGTCAGCGTTCCCTGAAACTGTGAGTGACCGCGCATAAAAATCTTGCCACGCTTTATAAGAATCAGATTCGCTCTTCGCCAGAATTGCGGCGCATCAATTCTTGCAGCGCACTTCGGGGAGAAAGGCCAGAGAACAAGACTCCGTGAACTGCATTTGCAATGGGCATCTCAACTCCATGCTGCTGGGCAAGCTGCACCACGACTCTGCACGTCTCAACCCCTTCCACAACAGATTCCATCGATTTCACTGCAGAATCGCATGATTCTCCACGACCGATTCTTTCGCCAAGCGTGCGATTTCGTCCATCCATACTGAAGCAAGTTGTTGCAAGATCTCCCACTCCCGCCACGCCGAAAAATGTTTCTCTGCGACCTCCAAGAGCAATTCCCAAACGAGAAATCTCCGCAAGCCCACGCGCGAGCAACGTCGCCTTGGCATTCATGCCAAGTTCCATTCCATCAACCATTCCCGCTGCAAGAGCAATGACATTTTTTATTGCCCCCGCAGCTTCGACTCCCACCTGATCGGTCGTGCAATAGATGCGCCACGAATCCGTCGCAAGCGCTTTCTGTACGTGCGAGGTCGCAGATTCAGAACCTGCCGCGACAAGCGCTGTCGGCAAACCCCGAGCCGCTTCGGTTGCAATCGTCGGTCCAGAAAGGGTGACGATTTCTCCGCCAATGTTCAGAGACGCAAGCACCTCACTCGGTCTCATTTTGGTTTCGACTTCGAATCCTTTCGCGACGGTCACTACACATGCACTCTTCGGACAATCCTTGCCAAGAACTTTCCAAATGGAACGGGCGTATTGAGACGGTATGGCTGTGATCACCAAATCCGCTCCCGACATCGCATGTCGACCATCGATGGTGATGGCGATCGATTCCGCAATTCGCAGCCCTTTGATTCTTGGACTTTCGCGATTGGCCAAGAGTGGCGCAATCTCTTGCGCATCGCGTCCCCATAGCGAAACCTCGTGCCCCGCTTTCGCGCAGTGGCACGCAAGAACGGTTCCAAATTGCCCACATCCAATGACGGCGATCCGTTGTGCCATCCAATCACCCTACCACGACTTCGATAGGCAAGCGTGCTAACCTAAAATACAATTGGAGACCCCTCAATCATGACCACGATAAATGCATCAACCTCAACAACTCGAAATGACCGCGATGCGGAGGCCGCACAAGGCGGCATCCGACTTGAGCGGAGGCTATTTATTGCACTCTGTGGAGGAATGATGCTCTTGGTTTCGTGGTTAGGCTCTACGCTTTTTGGTATTGAACCTTCCGTCGCGCAAATTCCCGCTGTGATCGGCGCGATCATTCTGACTGTACCGATGGCTGTCGGTGCGCTGAAAGAATTGAAAATGGGTCGTCCATCGAGCGATTCGCTTGCGACGTTGGCAGTGCTTGCCGCGATGGCGAATCATCTTTACCTCGCCGCAGGATTTCTTGCTTTTTTTCTCTGGCTCTCAGAACTGATCCTCTCGCGAACTGCTTGGGGTGCGCAACGCGCAATTCGTGATCTTCTGGAATTGACTCCAGATATGGCGCGTATCGTCGATGCTTCTGGAAGTGAACGTGAAGTCAGTCGCAATGTTGTGAGAGTTGGAGATGTACTTCGTGTTCGACCTGGAGAAAATCTTCCTGCCGACGGTCGCGTTGTGCGCGGCACAAGCAGCATCAATCAGGCTTCCTTGACTGGTGAAGCTGTGCCAGTTGAAGCGCAGCCTGGACTTGATGTGTATGCGGGAACTACCAATTTGACGGGACAATTGGACATTTCTGTGACTGCAGTCGCAGGTGAGACCACCATCGGTAAAGTCGAAACGCTGATCCGAGAAGCCGAAAATTCTCGCAGTGATCGCCAAGAACTCATCGAACGATTGGCTGCGTATTACGTGCCAGTCGTGTTGATGGTCGCTGGATTAGTTTGGTTCTTCACCAGTAAGAGCGTAGTTGCAGAAATTCGCGATCAAGCAGCCGTGCGTGCGATCACCGTCTTGGTCGTGACTTGCCCAGGTGCGCTTTTGATTGCATACCCCACTGCAATGGTTGCAGCATTCGCTGCAGCGGCTCGATTGGGAATCATGATCAAGCAAACGCGAACATTGGAAGCTGCAGGACGAATCGACACTGTCGTCTTGGATAAGACTGGAACTCTCACAACTGGAAAATTCAGCGTCAGCAGACTTGCTCCTGCAGAAGGATGTGAAGGCGCCGCACTTCTGCAAGCTGCCGCTGACTGCGAACAATCTTCCAACCATCCACTTGCACGCAGCATTCTTGAAACTGCAACGCGCGCACGAATCCAACCCACCGCTCTCACCGCATATGAAGAAATTCACGGGCGCGGAGTGCTTGCAAAAACTGCAACCGGATCCACCATTCACGCTGGAAGATCTCAGTGGCTTCGAGAACTCAATCCAAGCGTCGCAGAACAAGTCGCCAAGGTTGAAGAGCGCATCGAAGGCATGTCGAGCGTGCATGTCATGGTCGACAACAAATATTTAGGCGCAGTCGGACTTGAAGACAAATTGCGGCAAAATGCGGCGGAAACTGTCACTCGCCTGCGACAATTGGGAGTTCGGCGCATCTGCATCTTCACAGGTGATCGATTGGCTGTCGCCCGTCAAGTGGGCGAAGCTGTAGGTGTCGACACCATCGAAGCTGAATGCCTTCCAGAAGAGAAGCACGAAGAATTGAAGTATCTGCTGCAACGCGGTCATAAGGTTCTTGTCGTCGGCGACGGAATCAACGACGGACCAATTCTCGCCAGCGCAGATGTTGGCGTTGCCATGGGACTTTCAGGTTCGGATATTGCGACCAACAGCGCAGGTGTTGCTTTGATGAATGAAGATCTTCGACACATTCCATTCTTGCTCGAACTTGCAGCGAAGACTCGCGGCATCATTGCGGTCAATATCGGTGCGAGTTTGTTGTTGGCAACGATCGGTCTCGCATTGGCAGCAACTGGCCAGATCGATATTTGGGTCACACCTTTCTATCAAGCAGCTGCGTATATTTTCGTTATCGCCAACAGTCTCAGACTTGTGAGATTCGGCGAGGAATTTGCAGACGCAGAAGAAGTACGGCGAATGATGGAATCCAATCGCGCACAAAAGCCTGTCCGCGCTGCGCAGCGGCTTGCAGCAACAGCATGATTTTCTGGGCAGAGCGATTGGGTCGCTCTTGCTTTGTTTTTTGCGTGTTGACTTTGGTTGTTTGCGCATCTGCTGATCAGCACATTCATGCTGAAAATCCGCAGATTTGGAATGGAGCGCAAGTATTTTCTAAGTCTTGTTTGCCATGTCATGGCGCAAACAGTCCAGCCGCACTTGACTTGACTGATCCAATTGCGCTGCGCCGCAGAGCGACAACTGCAGCACAAGTTGTTCGAGATGGATTGATGCCACCATGGCTTCCAAGCGAATCGGGTGCGCCATTGAAGGACTCACGCAAACTTTCTGCGACAGATCGCGCGGCCCTTTTGGAATGGCTAGATCAGAGTGCACAAGGCAAAGTTCCCAGCGCAGTTGTCACCCCTCGCCCATCGCAGGAGTGCGAGATCGCCTTTCGAGTCGCAGATGGTTGGCAAGTCGGAGGAGATCCTGGGATGACGCTCAGATCTTTCGCCATCAAACAGGATCCAACGATGAATCCTGACGCACCGAAGTTTTTCAATGCGATCGAATTTGTTGCGGATGCACCTGGAGTTGTTCACTCAATTTCTTTTCTTTGGGATGAACTGGGTTTTGCCGCACGGTTGGATGCTTCGGATCCTGCGCCGGGTTATGACGCCGTCGGAGATATCGGGTTGCAAGTTTCTGGTTCGAGCGGCGGCGTTTCGCGCTTGTCAACACTCTGGCAATTGCCTAAGGGTTATGCAATGAAAATTCCAATCGATGCAGTACTGGTCGCAGAGATCCATGCTGAAGGACGGGGAAAGGTCGAATCTACCGCAGGGAATGTCCGTTTTCTCACGCCAGAATTTCCCTGCAAACTTGTTCATGCCATCGCGATAAGCCCTTCGCGTCCAGCCACAATCGCATCTGCATGCGAGGCAGTTTCAATTTCAATTCGCGCGGGATCGAGGGTGCAATCGATTGATGTTTTTGCAAAGGATGCGAAGGGACAATTGCAATGCGTGCTGAATATTCCAAAGTGGAATGAGAGATTGAGCGAGCCGTGGATGTTTGATCCTCCGCTTGCGCTAGAAGCTGGAACAGAGTTGATTGTGCAATCGACTGTGAATGCAGATGCCCAGAAGACGCCGCTTGATGCACATGCTGCTGCGATGAGTCAGCCGATGATTGTTGTGCTTGTTGCGGACAAAGATGCGGATCTGATTCGCGAGAAGTGAGGTCTGGATTCGAGCGGAGAAAATGCATAAGTGGGCAGCCGTGAAAAGTCCTCTCGGGGCTCAGACAGTCCTCGGCGACCGACACGATCTGGTTTGCGAAATTTTATTGCAAGTGCCGTCGGCCGCCTGCGGAACTCGCCCGAGAGAACTTTCCAACGGCTGGGCACGCAAGCGGATGCGCGACTGAATTTGAGTCACGGAATCGAGCCACGGAATCGAGCCACGGAAATGCATTCGCAGGCTGTTGAATAACTCAGACAATCTTCTGAGATTCAAAAAACCGCAGGGGCGTATGTCTGCGTAGGGATTTTCATGAGAGGTCGCACCACTTGTCAATCCACCATGTTCGTCAACATCAATCTCGAGGATTTGGTTTCTGCGAATCATCCGCTTCGCGCAATCAAGCGCATGGCGGACGAAGCGCTTTCGTCGATGAGTCGGACCTTCGCCGCAGCGTATTGCGCCAACGGCTGGCCAAGCATTCCGCCAGAGCGTCTCCTGAAAGCGATGGTGCTCATGAGCCTCTACACGGTGCGCTCCGAGCGCGCACTGTGCGAACGGATCACCTTCGACTTGCTGTTCCGTTGGTTTCTCGACATGACGCCCGACGAGGCGTGTTTCGATCACAGCGACTCCTCGTCCCGACTCCAACGCATGGGTTGATTTCTGCGGTCAAAGGCGCGGAAATGCCACGCATTGCAGTGTCGTCGATCCTGAGGCGCGGCTGTATATAAAGACGGAAGGTGTCGCATACTTAGAGCACAGCATGCATGTGCTCATGGAAAACCGCAACGGGATCGGCGTGGACATCTGCGTCGGAGAAGCGGATGGTTACGCAGAGCGCACATATGGATTAAAGATGCTCGATCGCGTGAAGCGAAAACTGAATCTTGCGCCAACGATGCTCGGTGCCGACAAGGACTACGACAAGGGCTACGACACGGAAGACTTTCTTCCTGCGTTGGAAGAGCGCGGCATCGAGCCGCATGTTGCGTGCAAGTCGAAGGATGAGATCAAAGTTCCCTGCGAAGATGACGAAGGCAAAATGGCGCGCTGGCGAAATCAACACCGGCAGCGCGAGAAGTATTGTCAGGTGAGTCAGAAGAAACGCAAACTCAATGAAGAGATCTTTGGAGGGCTCAAACAGTTTGGCGGCCTGCGACGGGCAAGGGTCGTCGGTCGGTGGAAGATTCAACAGTTCGCGAACATCGCGCTTTGCTCTCTCAACCTGGTGCGCATGAGCACACTGCTGGCAACGTGACGCGATGCGCAACGCGAACTGACTGAAACGGCTCCGACACGAGCCGCGAAACAACAAAGTTGAGTTGCGTGAACTCGGCAAACTTCGCGCCGAAAAGCAAAAGTGTCGCTCAAAATGGATAGATCAACAGCCTGCTAGCAGACATACGATCAACACAGATTTCATTTGTTGAATCTCCCTGGAGTAGCCTCGACACTCAGAAAGCGAATTCCTATCTATCAGCACCACACTCGCTACACACAGCCGAAGTTCCTCTCGGATACCCGCAAACAACGCAGCGTTTTCGCCAGATGAGGGCGTTGCGTCTTGCGTGCGAGATGCGATAAAGAACGAGGTAGGACACGACAGCGAACACTGTCCAGTCCACCAGAAATCCACCGATGATCGGACGCAAGGGCAGCGCTCGTGGCACGCGATAGTTCCCCTGATAGCCAACGAGGCTGAATCCCCAGTCCGTTTCCCACACGGCGAAGGTCGTATCGCTCGAATGCAGAGCCATCAGCGCGGGCAACGGCCATCCTCGCGCATCTTCAAAGAGAGCATGAAAACTGTCGACTTGCTCGCGAGTTGGCTTGGTTCGAATTCGGCTCCATGCAGGCCCCTCAACTATGGACTGTGCCACTTTTACGTTTGACGGCTCTGCCTCAATCGCGAAACTCAGCACGCCGTTTGCCATGACACCATTTGCAACCAGCGCACCCTGCCACGCGGGACCACTCATGGAAGTGACGATCCGGCAAGCAGTGCCGTTGAAGCAGTCCTCATAAAATCCAGACCACCAGGCGACGCCAACTGTCAGCACCGCGCCGCCAACAACAGCCCACACGATCAGTTTACGGCTGTGGGGGTTACATCTCATCACGGTACGGTGGCGGTCTGTGCTGAACGCATGATCTTATGGCGGCGGGCTCCGAGTTGGCGGGTCATCATGTAGACATTCGATGTCGCCGAAAGGCGGCAAGTCGCTTCATGACGCTCGCTATGATCCGCAGTCGTGCAACTCAACGGTGTCAATTTCCCTCACGACGCGATCGCCGAGTTCTGTCGGAGCAACGGTGTCTCGCGCCTGTCGCTCTTCGGAAGCATTCTGCGGGATGATTTCCGCCCCGACAGCGATGTGGATGTGCTGGTGGAATTCCTGCCGGACCGGACGCCGACCTTGTTCAGCATCGCCAGAATTGAGGCCGACCTGTGCGATCTGATCGGCCGGAAGATTGACCTGAAGACTCCGCGTGAGCTCTCCCGCTATTTCCGCGACAAGGTGGTCGCCCAGGCGAAACTGCTCCATGCCGCGTGATCCACGGGATGTGCTCGAAGAAGACTGGATTCGACTCACCCACATGCTGGAGTCCGCACGCCGGACCATTCGCATCGCCGACGGCATGACTCAGGCGACATTGGAGTCCGACGAGGTTCGGCTGCTGGCCATTGTCAAGTCGATCGAGGTCATCGGCGAAGCGTCAGCGAAGGTCAGCACGGCCACTTGTGCGCGATTGCCCGGCATCGCATGGCGAGGAATCCGCACTATGCGCAACCGCATGATTCACGGGTACGACACCATCGACACGGCAATCGTGTGGCAGACAATCGTCGAGTATCTGCCGTCGTTGATCGGCGAACTTGAACGAGCGATCGCAGCGTGGCCGCCGCGCTAAATCTGTTGCCCGGTTGTAAGTCGCTTCATGATGGTCGCAATGACCAACGGTCGTCTAACTTCCATGGGTTCACTTTCCAGCGGCTGGGCACGCATACAGATGTGCAACTGATCTGAAAAACGTTCGAGCGAGAATATGATTCGCTCACGTGGGCAGCGAAATGATTTGAACCCCGGCGAGTTTGCAAGCCGAGCCGGAGTCTGCGTAGTTGTCTTGGCGCGCGCCGGAGGGCGCGCTGGATTTTAGCGCGCAGTATGTTTGAGCCCTTAGGGCAAATCAGTCCGTACTTCAACGATTTTATGGTTGCGAATTTGACGCGTTGATATCGGAGACTTCCAAGATGGCTGAAGCAGGTACTTCAACAATAGCTGCTTTTTTTGTTTTCGATTCGCCCGCAACCTTCTCACTTGCTGCCTTCGCAGCTGGATCTTTCGGTGGTTTTGCTGCTCCACCAGTTTTCTTCTTGACCGAGTCGATCTTGGATCGATCTGGAACCATAATCATCGACATTCTTTTTCCGTTGAGTCGAGGAGTCAACTCGACGCGACCAATATCGGAGAGCGCCTGCGCAATCTCTTCCATACGCTGATCGCCCTTGTTTCTGTACGCCAATTCGCGTCCACGAAAGTTCTGCACAAAAACAACTCGATAGCCTTCCATGAGAAATTCGCGCGCTTGATTGACGCGGATTGCGACATCGTGCGGATCAATTTTCATCGAGCGACCCAATCGAACCTCTTTCATTTCGCCGGCTTTCGATTTCGTTTTGTTCTGCTTTTCTTTCTTTGCCTGTTCGTACTTGAACTTTCCGAAGTCCATAATGCGAACAACCGGCGGCCGCGAGTCCGCTGCGATCTCGACGAGGTCTAAGCCCGCAAGCGATGCGAGTCGCTTGGCTTCTTCGAGCTCCACAATTCCAACCATCTGACCATCTTGGTCGAGCAGCCGAATTGGGGTGACGCGAATGCGATCATTGATTCGAGGACCAGAGTCTCGAGAATCGCGGAAGGGTGGACGGCGGTTGAATTGGGTAATAGTAAATTCCTCAGAGAACAGTTGAAAATGAAAGAAAGTGATGACGGCTCTTGTCAGAAATGACAAGAGAACAATGAATAAACATGTTGTTTTGAAAGCGAGTTCGGTTTGCTGCGCAAGTGCCGGATCGACGATGGGTGAAGCCCGTCGTCATACGGAAAAACTGTTTGAGAAAATCATGAGTCGGATGGTCTCTTTGGTGCGCGGTTCAATCTCGATAGAAACTCGAGACAGGAACACTCTACTACGCAATTTGCCCTTTGCCCAATAAAAGTTGAAAAAATAATTGAATTCATGCGGGAAAGGCAGCTTTGAGAGACTCCGCGCCACGCGTTCTGTATTCATCGCTTAAACCAGAAATGAACCGATCGAAGGGCAATTCCCCTAAATTTGCCTCAGTTCCGAAGGCTCGGACGCTGACGACCCTTTGTTGTGCATCGCGCGGGCCAACAACCGCCAGGTATGGGATTTTCGCTTCACTTGCATCGCGAATGCGGGCTTGGACCCGTTCATTTCCTGAATCGATGGTGGAACGCAGGCCAATCTTGCGGATTGCAGCAAGAACTTCGAGCGCATATTCCTCGCTCTTTTCGCTGATGGGCAAAACGCGCACTTGCTCAGGCGCAAGCCAAAGAGGAAACGCACCAGCAAAATGTTCGATGAGCACACCAACGAATCGTTCCATCGATCCAAACGGCGCACGGTGGATCATCACGGGCCGGTGTTCTTTATTATCTGCGCCGATGTACGAAAGATCGAATCGAATCGGCAAGTTGTAATCCACTTGCACCGTTCCAAGTTGCCACGATCGTCCGATGACATCGCGAACAATGAAGTCAATCTTGGGGCCATAAAACGCAGCCTCGCCAGCCTCTTCGGTGAAAGGGACTCCCAAAGAACGCGCTGCATTTCTGCATGCTTCTTCGGCCTTATCCCAGTTCGCAGAATCGCCAACATATTTATCGCTCTTGGGATCGCGCAGTCCAACGCGCACACGATAGTCATTCATACCAAGTGTTCCAAAGATCAACTTCACGAGCGAAAGACAACCCTGCAATTCTTCAGCGATTTGATCTTCGCGCACAAAGAGATGTGCGTCGTCTTGCGTGAACCCACGCACGCGAGTCAGTCCGCCGATTTCGCCAGATTGCTCCCAGCGATAGACCGTTCCAAATTCGCTCAGTCTCACCGGCAGATCTCGATACGAATGCGGTTCGCTGGCATAGATGCGAATGTGATGAGGGCAGTTCATCGGCTTGAGCAGATAGCCCTCGATTTCGCCCTTTTCCATGCGGTTTGCAAGTTCGCCACAAGTGCAACCCTCTTGGGCAAGTTTGCTCATTTGATCTTGATCAATGATCGGTGGGTATTGGCTCTCGCGATAAAACGGAAAGTGGCCGCTTGTTTTATACAACTCAAGTTTTCCGATATGCGGCGTGAAGACTTGCTGATATCCCTGCACGCGCAGTGCCTCGCTAATGAATGTCTGCAGTTCTTGCCTGACTGCGGCGCCGCGCGGAGTCCACAGCACCAATCCTTGTCCAACCATTTCATCGATGTGAAAAAGTCGAAGTTGCTTTCCAAGCATTCGATGATCGCGCTTTTTTGCCTCTTCGAGTTGTTTGAGATGTGCTTCGAGTTCTGGTTTCGTCGCAAAGGCTGTTCCATAGACGCGAGTCAATCGATCAAGTGTCTCGTCGCCTTTCCAATAACTTGATGCGAGGCTCGTAATCTTGAATGCACCAATGCGACCAGTGGATGGAATATGTGGCCCTCTGCAAAGATCTTCCCAGTTTGTTCCTGGAATTCCCGTCGCATACCAAGAAAGAGTTGTCGAACCTGCTTCCTTCGCACGCTGCGCATTATCAATCTTGAATTTACTGCCTTCTTGATTCAACTTTGCAAGACCTGCGTCAAGCGAAAGATCCGATCGTGTAAATGTGCGATTTTCAGCAATGATTTTCGCCATCTCGCTTTCGATTGCCGCGAAGTCATCGGTGCTAGGAGCGCGGCCGCTTGGGAACGCCATGTCGTAATAAAAGCCACTTTCGAGTGATGGGCCATAGACCAGCATCGTTCCAGGAAAGAGTTTCGCAATCGCCTCGGCCATGATGTGCGCGCACGAGTGTCGAAGCATCGAGAGCGCATCTGCGTCGACTTGACCATCACGAGACTTTGGAGTCACTAACGCAAGCGCGCAGTCTCGGTCGAGAGTCGTGGAAAGATCGCAGAGCTGTCCGTCGACCTTTGCGCCGAGTGCTGCCTTGGCAAGTCCAGGACCGATATCTGCGGCAACTTGTGCTGCGGTTGTTGGGGCGTCGTATTGTCTGCTGCTGCCGTCTGGCAGTGTGATCTTTGGCATTGGAATGGGCTCGGGGTGCGAATACTACTTGTCGTCGAAGAGCGACGGATGATCAGGCGGCGTGGGCGGTTTTTCAGTCAAGCCAATGATTTCGGCTTGGAATTCAGTCACGCTTTGAAAGTTGTGATAGACGCTCGCAAATCGAACATACGCAACCTGATCGATGTTTCGCAATGCGATCGCCACACGGCGACCGACTTCGACGCTTGGAACTTCGTGTTCGAAGTCGCGGTGAATTCCTTCATCGACTTCGTCTGCGATTCGTTGCTTGACATCTTCTGGAACGGGGCGCTTTCCACATGCAGCTTGAATTCCACGAAGAATATTTGCAATATCGAACGGAACTCGCGAGCCGTCTTTCTTCACGACTTTGATGCGTGTCAATCGTTCAGCGCGTTCATAGCTTGTGAATCTTTTTTTGCATCCAATGCATTCGCGTCTGCGTCGAATCGCATGACCGCTTTCAATAGGGCGGCTGTCGATGACTCGTGCGTCTGAACTATTACAGTATGGGCAGTTCACAGTTGGTTCGGCTGAATTCGCCGTGGGTGCATCTTCGGCGCAAGGGGGGAGAGCGTCAAGGAGTAATCGGCTTGGAAATTACTTTGGTTTGTGTGGCGGGCAGCACGCGAAGGTCAAGTTTCGCTGCGCCGTCGAGTTCGTAATAGAGAACCGTCATCGTCACATCCTTCTTCTGGGAAATCGAAAATCTGCCTTGATCGATCGTGCTTCCGTGGCGATTCCAGCGGTCGATCAATATCTTTCCATCGAGCAAGACGCGCACGCCGTCATCGGAATCTGTCTGGACGATCCAATCGCCAGGTGGAGCAGAAAAGGTGGTTGTGGCAAGCAGTCCAAAGTTGTCCTTGGGGACTTTCGGGGATTTGGGCATCAGATTGACCGCATCAGGCCCCTCCATCCCGAAAGGAAAAGTCAGAGATTCGACATAGACGCGGTATGTGTCCTTCGGCAATTGATCGAAGATCGCAGGATCAGGCATCGCTCCCGAAGTGGCGGGCTCTGGAAGCGAAAAGATATCGACACGCCAATTTGTACTGAGCAATGTTCCGTGTACGCGCTGGAATTGATCGGGAGCTCGACCCCAAAAGATGCTGAGTTCATAGTTTGTCAACTGCCCGAGAGTTTCCGTCTCGACTGATGCAGTATTTGTCGTTGGATCTATGTTCGTTCGAATGTCAGCCGTTCCTTCACTTGCTTGAACAAACAGAATGGTTTGCGAGCCCAAAAGTTTCCACCGATTGATATTTGTCGGACTCGGCTCATAGACAGCCATTGGCGCTACAAAATCGTATGGACCAAATTCGCCTATGACGATCGCAGCACGTCCTACAAGTGGATTGCGTTTCGAGATCGGCATGCCATCAACAATTTCCACCGCGTTTCCAGTTCCAGGAAGAGTTTTCTCTAGAGCATTCAATTCCGTCCAGTCTGCTGTTTGTGCAAGGACAGAAGCGTTTTGCGCCTTTTTCTGCGCAGTGTTTAAGCCAGCACGACTGCTTTCGTCGGCATCGATATCAACACCAACATTGGTCATCGTGTTTGATTCGATGATCGTTCCAGGAGAAGCTCGAAGAAAGACTCCGATCTTTTCACCTTTGAATGTATTGCGTGTGATGACACTTCCGGTGGAATCGACTCCATTCGCCTTTGCCCAAGGGAGCTTCGCAAGTTGTGCATCTTCGTCCCACCACAATCTGACACCAGCCGAGTTGTTGGAGAAAATATTATCAGCGATGAGAGCATCACGACCATGTTCAATGTTGATCGCTCCGTTTTCGCCGCCGACTCCTGTGTCTCCTGTCGCGCGAAAGATGTTTCCGCGGATCTGAAGGCGCTGGGAATAACCTCCCCAAATTCCGCAGATCGCATCGCGATCAAAGCGGTTGCGAAAGATTCGGTTGTCGAAAGAGAAAGTTGTTTCAAGTCCGTGCGCTGCAGCATCAGAAAAATCATTCAGAGCGATCAGATTTCGATTGCAACCTTGACCTAGATTGTAAGTTGCAGCAGCCACGCCAGTGCTTTCACCGAGCGCTTCGCGTCCTGCAAATCCAAAGAATCCATCGCCACAATGTGTCGCAGAATTCATCATGATTGTGTTGTCTGAAGATTGCTCAAAGCACAGAATTCCTGCAGAATCTTGGCCGCGGTTATAGATATTGTGGCTGTATCCACGGATGCAGAAATCAAGCGAGTTTCGACAAATTGTGTTCGAGCAACTTCTCC
The DNA here is from genome assembly GCA_945896765.1 of Singulisphaera sp. GP187. GTDB lineage: Bacteria > Planctomycetota > Phycisphaerae > Phycisphaerales > SM1A02 > F1-60-MAGs104. Next base: position 2,121 of record CAMDEL010000015.1, on the reverse strand, counting down.
ATAATGCGATTCCCCATCCCGAAAGAAATGATGCGTCGCAGTTGTACACCTGTGCGTTTGAGACGCGCGAAAGCACAATTCCATTCTGACCTTGCCGAACTCCGATTTCGCGAATCACGATTCCTTGCGAATCGCTCACCGCAATTGCAGCTCCATACTGTGAAAGCCATTCCCCAGCGTCGTTCTTCTGCGGTGCGAGCCAGTCCTTGGCATCCTCGCTCTCTATATTCGACGCAAGTCTTTGTGCGAAGTTGCGAATAAATTGCATACCTTCGAAGAGGGCATGATCGCAATGTGTGGCAGAAATCCCTATCCGAAATCCAGTCACAGTCCCGTTTCGAATGGTAATGCGCTTTCCGCGGGCAACAATTCCGATGCCACGCAGTTCATCTTGTGGAGTCTTGACATCTGCTCCTTGAAGAGTTTGATCGCCGAAGTCGACCGTGATGTCGTCACCTTCAATCTGAATGACACCGTTGTTATCTGCGTCGATCAATGGCCGAGGCGCAAGTATGAGTCTGCAAGAACTTGTGATGCGGACGTTGTCATCTGCTACAACAATTTGCGGAACTTCCACAACTGCGGGAGCAATTTGCGGCGGATTCTGAGGCACATCGTGAGCGCAGAAGGCAGTTGAAACCACAGAAATTTGCGTGCAAAAAGCAAGAGCGATCAAATGACAGAAAATCATCTTTCTATTATATCTCTTCGACTTCGGAAACCTTCTTGTTCGTCAGGTCGTCAATCTTGGTCGTGGTCTTCTTCGTCACTTCGTCGATGTATTCCTTGGCGCTTGTGACTTGATCTTCTGAAATCTTGGACTTTGGATCATTCTCGAGTGCTTCGAGAGATTTGTTGGCGTCACGGCGTTCATTACGAATTGTCACTCGACAATCTTCCGCCATCTTTCGGACTTGCATCGCGAGTTGTTTTCGTCGCTCTGAAGAGGGAGGTGGAAGCATGATGCGAATTTGCGATCCTTCTGATTGTGGGTTCAGTCCTAATCCGCTTCGTTCGATTGCCTTGATGATTTCAGCTTTGGATCCAGGATCAAAAGGCTTGATCAGAAGTTGTGTGGGCTCTGGAATGCTGATCCCGGCAATTTCGCGAAGATCAACGTTGCTTCCGTAATACTCGACTTTGACATATTCCAAGAGCGCGGTATTGGCTCGGCCAGTTCGGACGCCGCGATATTCGCGCTGTAAATATTCAATACTCTTGGTCATCTTCTCTTCTGTTTCCAGAAGTACGGTGTCAATATCCATGTTTTATCCTTCTATATTTGAAGAGCGAATTATGCGTTTACCAAAGTTCCAATGCGTTCGCCGTTGATCACTCGACGAATATTTCCATTCGTCTTGTAATCGAACACGACGACCGGAAGGGAATGCTCCATACACATTGTCATTGCCGTTAAATCCATCACGCCAAGTTTCTGATCGAGAGCGCGAGAAAATTTGAGCGTTTCATATCGTGTTGCCTTTGGATCCTTGCGCGGATCTGCGGAATAAATCCCGTCAACTTTCGTTGCTTTCAGCAAAATCTCGGCACCGAGTTCAATCGCGCGAAGCGATGCGCATGTATCTGTGGTGAAAAATGGATTTCCTGTTCCCGCCACCAAGATGATCACACGACCCTTCTCGAAATGGCGCAATGCCCTCGCACGAATGAAGGATTCGGCAACGCTTGGAACATGGATCGCACTCATGACGCGACTTTCGACACCAACGGACTTGAGCGCTTCTTTCAATGCAAGTCCGTTGATGACGGTTCCGAGCATTCCCATGTAATCCGCCGTGGACTGATCAAACTTTCCAACAGCTGCAAGCCGTGCGCCGCGAATGATGTTCCCACCACCCACGACGATTGCAAGTTCGAGACCGTCCCTCATTGCACTTGCAATTTCGCCGGCAATACTTGCAAGTTCTTCGGGGTGAATTCCAAAGGCACCCTCTGTCGCAAAACTCTCGCCGCTGAGTTTCAAAAGAACTCGGCGATATTTGGGTCGATCGGATTCAGGACTCGTGGTCATGGATGTGCAGACTACTATCTCCTGCGAATGATGGCGTTCGCAAACCCACAATCGATGCAGCAGGAATCACGCTCCAAAACAAGGAAGGG